>JAEWOM010000137.1 GCA_023399675.1 Bacteroidota bacterium | reverse complement strand
AAAATTCTGGTGGAAAAAGCAAGAAATTATGCGAAACCGGTTGTAATTGCCACCCAGATGATGGAAACCATGATCCAGAGTCTCACCCCAACCCGAGCAGAGGTTAATGATGTGGCTAACAGCGTGTTAGACGGCGCCGATGCTGTGATGCTGTCCGGCGAAACCTCCGTTGGCCGATATCCTGTTGATGTGGTGAAAAACATGGCGAAAATTGTGAAGAATATCGAAACGACGAATATTTATATTCAGAAAAATTCGCCAATTGAAAAGGAATTCAACTGTATTGATGAACGTTTCATCACCAACCGTATCTGTCTTGCTGCGGTACGTATCGCAAAAAGTACTTTGGTTGAAGCCATCATTACGCTCACGCATTCCGGGTACACTGCATTTCAAATTTCAGCACACAGACCGCACTCGCAGATCATCGTTTTCAGTTCCAACAAGCGCGTTACCACGATGCTGAATCTGTTGTGGGGTGTTCATGCTTATTATTATACAGGGAATACATCTACGGACGAAACCATTATTGAAGTCAATAAAATTGCAAAAGAACTGGGATATCTGGAAGCCGGCGATTTTGTGATTAATCTGAACGCCACTCCGGCTGAATGGAGCGGTATGACCAATACCTTACGACTCACCAATATTCTTGCCGACGAGCAGCTCGAAGCCAAGTACAATCACGACTGATGTAATTCAGGCAAGAACTGTGCTGATTTCCTTGCTTTGCAGGAGAAATAATCGGTCTTTCTAAATATCCCCGATGATGGATTTCCTGACTGTGAATTCATACAGGGCATATTCAGAAAGTTCCACGCCGTAACCGGAGTTTTTTCTTCCGCCAAAAGGCATTCTCCAGTCGGAACGAAATACCTGATTGATTGCCACACTACCGCTTTCGAGGTTTTCAGCAAAATACATCGCTTTCTTCCTGTCTTTGGTGTACACTGCGTTGGCCAATCCGAAATCCGTATCATTAGCAGCTTTCAGTGCAGCTTCGTCATCTTTAACCTTGATGACCATTCCAAGCGGGCCGAACAGTTCTTCCTGCAGAACCGGATTGCCGCTGTTCATTTGAATCAGCCCGGGACTGAAAGCCATATTTCCTGCTTCTTCGAGCGGAATGATCACTTCAGCTCCGTTTTTCAAAGCTTTATCGTACTGCTTCTGCAGGTCATCAGCGAGATCTTCGCGCGCCATCAAACCGAGATTTGTTTCAGGGTCTGACGGATCTCCGGGTTCAAACTTTCGGTATTCCGCTTCAAACCTATCCATGAAATCGCGGTATATTTTCTGATGAATAATAAAACGTTTTCCGGCAACACAGGTCTGGCCGTTATTCTGTAACCGTGCCTGTGCTGCATCTTTTGCTGCAGCCTCAAGATCAGCATCTTCCAGTACGATAAAAGCATCACTTCCGCCAAGTTCAAGGACGCATTTCTTAAGGTTCCGGCCTGCTATTTCTGCAATTTTCCGCCCTGCCGATTCGCTGCCGGTTAATGATACTGCTTTTACAGCCGAATCAGCAATTAATTCCTCAACTTCATCATGGTTCATTTTGATATGGGTAAACACATCAGCAGCAAAACCTGCATCTTCAAATAACTTTTGTATGGCATCGCCACTTTTTATGCAAATGGACGCATGCTTCAGAATAACGGTATTACCTGCAAGAATAGCCGGTACCGCAAACCGTAATACCTGCCAGAACGGAAAATTCCAGGGCATAATGCCCAGAATGACGCCCAGCGGTTCGTGATGAATTTCCGAAATTCGATTTTCTGTATCTATTTTCTGTGTTTTCAGGACGTTTGGAAGATTCGCATAATAACGGCACATTCCTTCGCATTTTTCAATTTCTGCAACAGACTGCGCAATTGGCTTATTCATTTCCTGTGTGATGATTGCCGCAAATTTATTCCTGTCCTTCTTAATGACATCAGCCAGCTTACGAAGAAGTTTCTGTCGCTCGGTAAATGAAACTTCTCGCCATCCAAGAAAGGCTTTCTGCGATTTTTTTAGCTTTCTGCTTACTGTTTCTTTCATTTCGTTATTTATACAATACTGAACTTCAAATCATAAACCATTCGTTAATCAGGCTTGCTGCAAGCCTTGCCGTGATATCACCATGATCCAGTGCAGGATTCACTTCGGCTACATCCATTGCGACAAGCTTATCGCTTCTGAGAATATGTCTGTAAAAATGCATGAATGCTGCATCAGCAAATATTCCGTTATAAGCCAGTGCTGAAACTCCGGGTGCAACAGATGCGTTGAAAACATCCATGCAAACGGTAAGATACAGCACATCCACCGAATCAGCCAGCAAATCGATTATCTCATAAACAGACGGTAAATTTTCAAAAAACAACTCATCTGCCAGAATGTATTTCATACCATAGGTATGCGCAATATCAAAAAGCTTCAGGGTATTCGAATTGCGCTGTATTCCGATGTGCAGCGAATGTGCAGGTCCTTCCTGCGCAATCTGCCAGAAGCCCGTGCCGGAAGAAACGCCTACCCCATTTTCCGGTATTCTGTTGTCGAAATGCGCATCGATATTGATTACTCCGATTTTATGATCGGGAAAGGCTTTTCTGATGGCTGACCAGTGCCCGAAAGTAACCTCATGCCCGCCGCCTAAAACAACCGATCTTGCTCCGGATTTCAGAATTTCGGAAACTGCTTCAGCAAGTTGCTCCTGAGCTGCTTCCAGGTCGTTATTCTCACAGGAAATATTTCCGAAATCATGCAGTGCAAAGTCTGGATGAATCACCGGGAAGTTTGCCATATTCTTCCGGATTACATCCGGAGCGTCCTTCGCGCCAACTCTTCCTTTATTTCTGCGAACGCCTTCATCAACTGAAAAACCATATAAAACGAAATCTTTAGTTTTAATCTGATTCAAGTCAGATTCCATTTGTACACGCTGAAAAATACGGTGATACAATGGTTCGGTTCCATCTAATCTGCCGGTCCAAATTTGTTCTTTATCCATCATTGCAAAATTTCTTCACCGTCAATAAACACCATTTTGGGCTTCATTTTCCCTTGAAGATACAGTATATTGTTAAAGTTGTCCGTTTCATACACCACGAAATCGGCTTTCTTACCGTTTGCCAGTATGCCACGGTCGGAAAGTTTCAGTGCTTTAGCTGCACGGAACGTAATTCCTGCGAAAACTTCAGCTGTAGAAAGTTTTTCGAATGTTGCAAGAATGGACGCCTGCGTAATGAGGTCGCCCATCGGCGCAGAACCCGGATTCCAGTCGGAGGCAATTGCCAGTACAGCACCGGCATCCAGGAGTTTACGAGCCGGAGTAAACGGTTCGCCCAATCCCAGACTGGCGCCAGGAAGTGCGGTTGCCACAGTTTCGGATTTTGCAAGATAGTCGATATCTTCATCAGATGTTGCTTCCAAATGATCAGCGGAAAGCGCCTGAACATCCACCGCAATTCTCGAACTGCCCGGTGTAAAC
>JAEWOM010000221.1 GCA_023399675.1 Bacteroidota bacterium | reverse complement strand
GTAGTATTTTCCCGCATTTTTTGCCGATTTCGAAGGAGCTGCTGCCGATTCAGGATTTCCATGAGTGTGATTATGGTGCCCGCTTTTATCTCCGCTTTCTTTTTCAATCAGTTCCGCTGTGATTTTCTCCAGGTTCATATGGCAAACCGGGCAGCCAACATCTGTAGTGTAGGTTTTATCGCCTTCACAGAACATCGGACAGAAATAATCACCGATTTTGGTCTCAGGATTGGAAATTTCAGTAAGTACGGTTTTTACATTGCTTTTAAAGCCTGATTTTTCCTCTATCGGAACCAAATACATATTGCAGACCGGACAGCGTTTTCCCTGCTGAAAGTATACTTTTTCACCTTCGCATTCCATCGGACAGTAATAAACTGAACTTGGAGAAACACGGTCTTTTGGTGGAATAATATGAGTTTCGGCAGGCCTTTCCGGATCTTCAAGGCTGTAATTTCCTGCTTCTTTCAGTGATGAATTCAATTCGTGAAGTTCGATCGGATGTTTTGATTTGATTATCACGCTTGAATCTTCCAGATTGACTTCCGCTTCCAGACCAGCAATTGCATTGAGCGTTTCGGATATTTTCTTCTGACAGCCGGAACAGGTCATTCCGACGACACGGTATTTCTTTTCCATCTTAATAATTCTAACGCAAATTTCCGAAGTGACCTCCGGAAGTCGTTATAAATACTTGGAAAAGAGTTACAGTTTCCGGAAAATCAGATAGAATCGATCGGCTTTCTGCCGCTATTCCGGTTATTTTTGAAGGCTGTAGGCGTAAATGCTGTGACGTTTTTGAACTGTGCCGAAAGATGCTGTACGCTTTTATAGCCGAGTTTCGCTGCAATCTCTGTGAGTGAAAATTCATTGTAAAACAGCAGTTCTTTCGCTTTTTCTATTTTTTGCAGAATGAAATACTGCTCTAAAGTAATACCCTGATTCTGTGAGAAAAGTTTGGAAATAGCGCTGTAATCCCGGTGCAGCTTATCGCTGAGAAATTCAGAAAAGACAAAATCTTCAGCAATATCGAGTTCTGAAATTTTCCCGATAATTAATGATTTGATCTGCTCAATCTGCTTTTTCGAACGGTCTTCGAGAATTTCGAAGCCTATTTCCTGCAATTCTGAATTGATTTTTTGGACTTCGCTCTCTGATAAATCTTCAACCGTCTCAACCGAACCCAGTTCCACAGCGCTGGTCCTGATTCCTGCATCGCGAAAAATCTGTGAAACAGCCATTACGCATCTGCTGCAGACCATGTTTTTAATGAAAATTTTCATTCTGAAGCATTCAGCCGGTCGCTTATATATTCTATTTTTGTTTTTCCGTGCCGGGTTGGTTTTCCACTTTCATCAACCCCGACAAATATAATTTTGTCGATGGTAATGATGGTTTGTCGCGTCATCATGTTTCGCACTTCACAACGCAGAGTGATGGAGGTATTCCCGAAGTCGGTTGCTTCAATTCCGATTTCAATAATGTCGCCCTGCTTTGCAGAACTTACGAAATTGATCTCCGAAATATATTTGGTAACGCACCGTGGAGTTTCCAGCTGAACAATTGCATAAAGGGCAGCCTCTTCATCTATCCATTGCAGCAATCGTCCTCCGAACAGCGTATGGTTCGGGTTCAAATCCTCCGGCTTAATCCATTTTCTGGTATGATAATTCATTTTTTCTGTTTAAATAACATTGGTTAATCAGATTCAGTCGTTTTGACTGTTTAAAAATGCTCCGCCTATCTATTCCGGGAGATTTCTCTTTTTCTTTTCTTCGCGCAACTTCTTCCACATATTGTAGCTGTTCAAATAAATGGGCAGAAATATGACCGGAATCACCGTAAAAACACCGAATCCTTTACGGACAGTGATAAATATTGCTACAGCAATCATGATGATCAATGAAATAATGCTGATTATTCCGATGCCGCGATACGATTTTTCCATTTTAATGAGCACATCGTCATTCATTTCTTCAATCGGTATTTTTTTCATCCATTATGCTTTTTTGGAACGCATGGCTTTTACTTTTTTCACAGAACCGTCGTTTATGAAATCCTCATATTCGGTGCTTTCAGCCGGATAAATGGCAACTTTGCCTTCTGCATCGTGATGAATTCCGAACCCATATCTCTTGGCAAGCGGGGAGGAGCGCAAACAGGCCTGACCTTTAGAAAAGAACTGCAGTCGGGCATCGTTTTTTTCGCTTTCCGTGATGTCGTTTTTGGAGCAGTACGCTGCAAAGATCACGTCGTCTGAGGTATATTTGTAAGGGTTTTCAGAAATCATCTCATACTGTAACTGCGCTATTGTTTTTGGAGATTTCAGCGGCGGCGCAGCCGCCGCTGAAACCGGACAATCGTCCGCTATTTCAATAAAAGTATTCTGATAATTGGTCGTATGCGTCTTCATAGAATTACTGTTTAATAATCAGTTTTACAGTGGATTTTCCTTTTTCTGTAATCACCGTCATATAGTATAATCCGGAGGGAAGGCCTGTTTGGATCTCATTAAGACCTTTGAGTACATTTTTTGAAATCAGAACTCTTCCGGAAGCATCACGAATCAGGATATTCCCGACTTCTTCCATTTCGAGGTTAATCAGCCCGTTTCCCGGATTCGGATAAAAAGAAAACTGCAATCCTTCAGTTTCGGAAGTTCGCAGCAAGCCGCAGTTAAACGGTGTATAGGTAACTAATCCTAAAGTTGCGTCATCCGGTTGATGAGAAATAACCGCTTCCACCATTGCCGGTGTCGACTGTTCGTTTTCGCGCCAGCAATTGAATTTCGCAGTAACCGGTGATGGTGTATTGTTGTATAGTGCATAGATCTGTCCGCCATTACCGTTGTTGAAGAATATATTCTGTCCCGGACTGTTCATTCCGAGCGTATCATCGCCCAAATTTACCTGTGCATTGTTCTGCAGCGTAATTCCCCACAGATTTCCCCGAAACTGATTTCCGGAGATGACCGTAACGTCTCCCGAAGAAGCATTCATCGCAATACCGCTGCCGCCCTGAAGTGGCAGTCCCTGCGTGTCATTGTTTTCAATAATATTATTCCTGATATATCCCCCCGAAAGTGTTCCCGCTATGGTTATTCCGTAACGGTTGTCTTTGATGGTGTTTCCTTCAATTCTGAATTTGTTCGGTCCACCGATAAGCGCAGCAACTGCAATTCCGCCAACCATGGTATGTGTCCTGATACCCATAACCTGATTGTTGAGAATTTTAATACTGTCGTTTCCCGCAGGACCCATATTAATTTGCGGTCTGTTGGTGTTTGATTTAGAATTTCCAAAAAGGTAATTGTTTTGAAAAGTAGCAGAAACCGTCGCATTTGCTGCCGATGAAAAAGCCGAAAGATCATTTTCAATAAACTGCGAATCTTTAACGATTGGCGAACCTGTGGAAAAAGATATGGCACTGCCGGTAACCAGTCCGGATTTAAAATAACGGACGATACAGTTTTCCATCAGGAAATTTCCGGTAAGAACCCGTATTCCGCCACCGTATTCCAGCGTGGTGTTTTTCATTGTGCCGTAAGATGATGCCTCAAACAGAATTCCGTTAAAAAATTCGGTCGGAACAGGAGATCTAACCGTTAACGCTGTGGCCGTAGTGTTATAAATTCCTGCAATGGTGAGTCGTACACCGTTATTCATGATGAGCGTTGTATTTTCATTCATCAGCAGCGTATCGCCTGAAGAAATCGTGATGTTGGCAGTCATCGTATAACTGGTGCCGTTGTTAACCAGTACTGTCGGGGCAGCGGCAGAAAGGGAGGTGAGTGTATACACCGTGCCGTTTCCAGGGCTGATGAACTGTGCAGAATACAGCACAGAAAAAAGCAGAAATACTGCAGTGATCAAATTTTTCATAGTCAATTTTTGCCCAAAAGTACAGAATTCAACAGAGAGGAAGGGCAAATAAGGTGAATAAATGGACATTGTTCGGCCATAACCAGTGCACTTTTGAACGGAAAATATTCAGCGACAGCTGTTAAGGATTTTTTCTCCGAATTAAAACCAGGCCTTCATTGAAATGATAACGGTCTTCCTGCAACTGATCTTTATTGAGAGAATTCAGGAAGATTTTGATATGGTAATTTCCCAAATCGAACCCGTGCGAAAGTTCTTCGGCAGAAACCCGGTTTTGTCTGCCGCGACGAACTTCGAAAGCACTTTTCAGAAACGGAAGGAGATCGTATTTCTCCGTGCCGTTAATGATGAAAAAATATTCATTGCTAAAAGGTAGATTTTTGATGCGGAAGCGGTCGTTCCCCAGTTTTACATCTTCGGGCTGCAGCGCAGACAGCTGTGCGGCAAAATCATAATTCTTCACGTCGGCAATCATGCTTTCCGCGAAGATTTCTATGTAATTGACTTTATCTGTATACTCCGTATTGGTAAAAAAGGAATTGATTTCTGAACCGATATATCGGTGATATCTATCTGTGTATTTTTCGATTTTTTCTTTTTGCGATGAATCAAGAAATCCGAACAAAAAATCATGTTGCTTACGCTGATAGAGAAAATCGAATTTATTCGCAATTTCATCGGCTGTTTCCGAAGATATCCTTTTGTTGAAGTTTATTTTCCCGCTGTGAATTAAATTGTTGTCCGCAAGAATCTGCATAAGTTCATTTTTCTGACTTCTTTTGGCCACAGAAAATGCATTGAAATAGGGAAGAACCAGTGCACAGGCACCAAAAACAAACAACGAAACCGGTATGAATTTAACGGTCGGTTTTCTGTACAGAATAAAGTAAGCAACAACGGTGGAAAGCCACAAAGCAATTAGCAAAACGAAATATCGGGGTTCCGTGTAGCCGTATTCCAGAATTCTGGTATTGATTGCCACAAAAAGCAGTACAAGTAACGGAATGAGGGTATAATAGAATATTTTCGAAAACAGTTTTACCCACGATTTCGAATCCGCACTTCGCAAAGGATGCACCAGCAGCAACGCCAGAATTCCTACAACTGCATATGCCAGAATCAGATAAGAAACCCAGCCTCTCGGCAGTTCCCAGTTGATCAAAATTTTGGCAGCATAGAAATAAAGTATCACCAGATAAATAATCAGCAGCGGAATCAGGATAAACTGCGTGAAAAATTTAAGAATCTGCGGAAAATCGGTTGTGCTTTCCAGTTGCGGAAGCCCTCGGTCGCTGAAGAGCAGAAATATAAAACAGCTCGCAAAAATACCCAGAAAACCAGCTGTTTTAGGATACAGTAATTCATCGAGCTTCAAATCGAAAAGATTGTCCACCGCAAGAATTGCCAGAATAACACCTAAAACCAGTACGCCTGTGAAAACAGCGGTGAGGAAAATATTGATGAAAAGATTCTTATTGTATTGCCAGAACTTTAATTCAGATTCACGGTTCAGATATGACGCGAACGAAACAAAAAGATGCGACATAATGAAGAGGGGAATCAGCAAAAATGCATACACTTCTGTGAAATCGCGTTCCTGATTGGGAAGATAAAGGTAAAGTCCGACCAAAAAAGCCGTGCCTGCCACCTCAAGTAAAAATTGTTTACCGATGCGCTGCGAAAGCATTTTTATCCCGTACATCAGCGAAATCCCCAGGCAACCGGTAATAATGAGTTTAATCACGGGGAACGGGTTTCCGTAATCTGCAGTATCAATGGAAACTACTGCTGAAACTGCGGCGATAAGTGCCATCACGAGAACCATTGGGTAACGCAGAATAATGTCATCTGCTTTCCTCCAGGTTTCCAAAAATTTCTTTCTCATAAAAAGTCGGGGTGCTAAAGAATAAATTGTTTCGTAACGAAAAGTTGGTGTATTGAGATATTATTTCTCTTTCTTATTTTTCTTTTCTTTTTTTTCTTTTTTCTTCTTTTTCCTGTCTTTCTTCTTTTTTTTGTCTTTCTTCTTCTTTTTGTCTTCGTTCAGAATGGCATCAGCAATTTTGTATTCAGGGTCTTCGTTCTTCGCTTCTGTAGGTTCGAGTTTCAGGTCAAAAAACTGCACTGCATCTTCCTGAGTCAGGTGGCTGTTGTCCAGCAAAAATTTCAGAATCGGCTTACTGTCCTCAGCAAAATATGTGCTTACCAGATCTTCCAGTAAGAAATTGCAGTACGCTTCTTCACTTACCGCAGTGGAGTATTTAAAAATCCGGCCTTCATTCACTTTGGTTAGAAAGCCTTTTTCCAGCAGAATTTTAAGATAGGTTGAAATGGTGTTCTGATGAGGTTTGGGTTCCGGATGTTCTTCTACTACGTTTCGCAAATAAAAGGTCTCCATTTTCC
>JAEWOM010000071.1 GCA_023399675.1 Bacteroidota bacterium | reverse complement strand
GAAATTGAGTCCGCCCGGCGTTTCATAATCCAAATTACTGTAAAAGAGCATAAAATCCAGTCGGTTTCTGTCAATGTACTGCCACTGATCCTTCACGAAAAAATTTGCCCGCTTCATCGCGGACTGTTCACGATAGGACTGCGTGGTGCTGAAACTCTGAAAAAACTGAACATGATGATCGCCGAACTGATTTCCGTAATTGAGCTGCTCTTTAAAAAGCCCGTAACTTCCACCGCTTAAAACTGCAGATTTTTCATCCCGAGAATGCGTCCTGAGCAGAACCGTGCCTCCTGTTACCGCACCGAAATCACCGCCTTCCGGACCTTTGTAAATCTCGGTACGGTCGATCATTCCGGGATCGACGACATTTAGATAAGAACCTCCGGCTGCATCTGAGAAAACGAAATCATCCAGATAAATCTTAATGTTTCTTACGCCAAAAGGTGAACGCAGCGAGCTTCCGCGAACAGCAAGCCGATAACTGCCTGGCGACCGTTCTTCCATTTTTGCACCGGGCATGAGATTAATACTTTCCAGCATTCTGTCCGGAGCATTTTGCTGCTTGGTTAGGGCTGATGAAACAGAAACCGATTTAGTAGAATTGATGAGTTTCTGCGGCTTTTTATAAGCATCAATAACGACTTCTGAAATAAGTGCAGTGCTGTCAGTTACCTGCGCGGACCAAAAACTGGAAATAAGTACGGCTAAAGGAAGGGATAATTTTCTCAAAACAAATATTCACCGCTAAAATAAAAAAGAAAAGCCGCGCTCAGCTTACGTTGATTGCGGCCATGTGTTATAAAACTGTCATGTTATTCCGGTTTATACGAATCTTTCAGCGTGACTGTCCGGTTAAATACCATTTTTTCGTCTGTTGAGTCCTGATCTTTTGTAAAATAACCGATTCTCTGAAACTGCAACGGTTCGCCGACCTGCACTTCTGCCAGTGAAGGTTCTGCAAAAGCCTGGACGGTTGATAAAGATTCAGGATTAAGAAATTCGAGGAAATCTGTGTCCTTTTCCGCATCGGGCTGTTCCACAATAAAAAGTCTGTCATATATTCTTACTTCTACGGGAACTGCATGCTGTGCAGAAACCCAGTGCAATGTTCCTTTCACTTTTCGCAGGCTTTCCTCCGTTCCGCTCCCGGACTTAGATTTCGGATCGTACGAGGCGTAAATGGTCGTTATTTCACCATTTTCATCTTTTTCTACCCGTTCAGCTTTGATGATATATCCTGATTTCAGCCGAACTTCTCCGCCCAGTTTGAGCCTGAAGAACTTGTTGTTGGCTTCTTCTCTGAAGTCTTCACGCTCAATATAAATCTCGCGCGAAAAGGGTATTTTTCTCGTTCCGGCATTGTCATCCTCCGGATTATTCTCCGTTTCGAGCCATTCTTCCTGATCCTCAGGATAATTTTCGATAACGAGTTTCACGGGATCCATCACCACCATCATCCTTTTGGCTACTTTGTTCAGGTCTTCACGAACGAAAAACTCGAGCAGCTGGATTTCAATCAGATTCTCTCTTTTTGCAACCCCCACTCTTTCGATGAAATTTCTGATGGAAGCCGGCGTATACCCTTTTCTGCGCAGACCTGAAATGGTCGGCATTCTCGGATCGTCCCAACCGGTAACAACGCCATCGTTTACAAGTCTGAGTAATTTTCTTTTGGACGTAATCATGTACGCGACATTCATCCGCGCAAATTCGCGCTGTTTATTGCGTACCTGCCCTTCTTCATAAACCTGATCAAGATACCAGTTGTACAGCGGTCTGTGGTTTTCGAACTCCAGTGAACACAGTGAGTGGGAAATCTGCTCGAGATAATCACTTTCTCCGTGAGCCCAGTCGTACATCGGATAAATCTTCCACCTGTCCCCTGTTCTGTGATGCGGCCTTTTCAAAATTCTGTACATCACGGGATCCCGCATGTTCATATTCGGGGAAGTCATGTCGATTTTTGCCCGTAAGGACATCGCTCCCTCATCAAATTCTCCGGTTTTCATCCGTTCGAAGAGATCAAGCGATTCTTCCACCGGTCTGTTTCTGTACGGTGATTCGACACCGGGTTCTGTCGGATTTTTACGCTGTTCGGTAATATCTTCGGAAGACTGCTCATCAACGTAGGCCTTTCCATCGCGGATCATCTGTACAGCCCATTGGTAAAGTTGATCGAAATAATCTGAAGCATACAGTTCCTTATCCCATTTGAAGCCCAGCCATTCAACATCCTTCTTGATGGCATCCACATATTCCTGCTCTTCTTTTTCCGGGTTCGTATCGTCAAATCGAAGGTTTACGGGAGCATTGTACTGCTCTCCGAGTCCGAAATTTATACAGATTGCTTTGGTATGTCCGATATGTAGGTAGCCGTTCGGTTCAGGTGGAAACCGGAAACGCAGCTGTTCCCTTTTCAGTCCGTTACTTAAATCATCTTCAATAATCTGTTCGATAAAATTGAGTGATTTCTTTTCTTCTTCCATTTTCTTTTGCTAAAGATGCAAATTTAACGAATTGACGGGAAAGAGAAAACCGCGCGAGCACCCTTTACCGATAATTGTTGACCATTTTGACTGCAAAAAAACTAAATCAACAGACCGGTGCAATGATCATGTGTACTGCCGGTTGCAGAAGCGATCACATTGTTGATATTTTTAAGGCGGAGCAGCCCCATAAAAGCGAAGATGAGCGCTTCTTTGTATTCGATGATTGCTGAATCCGGAATGATGATTTCTGCAGCTGATTTTTCTGAAATGCTCCTGATCAGAAAATCGTTGTAAGCACCACCGCCGGTTACCAGAACGTTTTTGAGTTTCAGACGTTCAAATTCGGCAACAATTTTTGTAGCAGCATGTTCCGTGAAAGTAGCGAGTGCCGTTTCCGCAGAAAGTCCGGCAAGCAATGGCTTTACTTCTCTTTCCAGCCATTCTGTTCCGAGGGATTTCGGACCTTCCTGCGCATAAAAGGGCAATTGATTTAACTGTTCAAGTACATCTGAATCAATCGTACTCCGTTCAGCAATTTTTCCGCCTTCATCATATTTTTTTCCGAGTTTGCGCGCTTCATCATTCAAAACGATGTTAACGGGACAGATATCAAATGCTATCCTTCTACCCTCTCTCTCCGTTGAAATATTAGAAAATCCACCCAAATTTAAACACGCACTGTAATCGCCAAATAGCAGGCGGTCCCCGATCGGAACGAGCGGTGCTCCATTCCCACCCATTAATACGTCCTGACTCCGAAAATCGTAGACCACGGGAAAATCATTCTGGAGCTTGATGGCTCTTCCGTCACCAATCTGAACGGTAAATCTGCGCTCAGGCTGATGAAAAACAGTATGTCCGTGGGAAGCAATCACGTCGATTTGCTGCAAATTATTCCTTCGAACAAAATCTGCAACCTGTTCTCCGAGATAAAAACCATAGTCCGAATTCAGTGCGTAAAGATCTGCAGCACCACATGCTGTTGCATTTTTCAATCGATGTTCCCACGAATCAAGATAAACAACGGTTTCAGCAATTAATATTTCGAAATTCCAAGTCGCATCCGTATTTTGAGAAAACGCCGAATAACAGATATCAAGTCCGTCCAGACTTGTTCCCGACATCAGACCGATTGCAAACCATTTATCCATAATAACTGTTTATTGACCTGCTGCAGGAATTTTCTTCACATTCATGTCGCCGGAATTGTTGTAAAAGATATAGTGCGAAAAATCGTCTTTTGCCCACATACCTTCGGTTGAAACCAGGGTTGAACCGTCTTTATCCGTAACATAAACGGTATCGTTGCTGTAAATCTCTCTTTTCCCCTGATCCCAATACACGGTCTGCATCGCAAACTGCTGCCCTTCATTGGTTATGATTCGAACATCACCACGTGCTTCGTAAAATTTCTTTAACTCGGTAAACCGTGCAAATTTCGCAGTGATTTTCCCCGGAACATCCGGTTTCTTTTTGTCGTAAAACTCAATATTAACGCCTTTTCTCGCAACAACATACGGCGTATCAATCAGTTCAAACTTTTCGATAATAGGAGCTGTAGCCCGCATCTTAACGTAACCGGAATCGCGCTGAACGATTTTGGCATTATGAATAATCTGCGTAGGAAAATTTTTAGCTTTTCGGGAAGCATCTAAACTGGCCAGATCCTCTTCGCACGAAACAAAAAATATAGCACAACCAAGAAGGAAGGCTATATTCTTAAATTTTCTGTTATATGCGAAGTTTTTAATCATAAAGCACTTTACGGAACCACTTGTCGCTAAAGTTGATTCCCACCCGCAGATTGATGAAAGTCTGGTTAATCAGGTTGTTTTCGAGCGTTCCTCGTTTCCCGATTTCCACACCGACGTCAAAACCGCTCATATTGCCGACTCCACTGTTTTTATAAGGAAACAGAGCGCCAAACGTAACAGCGTATCTGTTGATGTTTCTGTCGTTCAGGAACAGGCTGCCTTTTTCAAAGTATGCTCCGTATTTGTAAACAATTCGGTCGAAATAACTGCGGAAATTGTTCGCATTGGGTAAAACCCAGCCGCCTGCAGAAATTTTGAAGGAATCATTCAGTGTAAAAGGATCTCCCAGAAACTGAATCGACTCGCCTTTTTTGTAATCGAGCTGTGCTCCGGCAAACCATCTTAAATTATGACCGTATCCTGCACCCGCAGAGAAACCGAAAGGGATAAGATTCCGTGTCTCACTGGTTTGTGTATCGATAACTGTTTCAAAAATTTTGTTGTTTCCGTTATACAGATAAGTGGAATTGGTATACGTGGTTTCCATTCTGCTGGTGTTACCGACGGTTGCAGTTGCTCCTACGGTAAGTTTACGGTCGTTATCATATTTTTTCTGATAAGTCGTACCGAGAGTCATATTCAGGTTTCTGATTCTGTTGCGCGTTTCGAAACCATTGATAAACTCAGCAGTTGATATGCCCACTTCCTGCAGATCCTGCACATTTCCGACGAAATAATTCGCACGGATACCGACACCCAGTTCAGGACGGATCTGGTAAGAAAGCGCTGCCTGAATCATATTAACCGTTCCTTCTCCACGGAACGTATTTGCAGTGACAACTCCGGCTGCATCTGTGGAACTCGTTACGATATCATATCTTTTCGAACTGTATGGCTGATAGCCAACTCCGAACTTAAATTTTGAGGATATAGGAAATGCCAGTGAAAGATTCGAGAGGTAGGTTGATGATTTGTTTCCTTTGTAGGAATTATAATCGGATTTGAAAAAATTACTCTCATTAGTTGCCTCCACTTTCACCGAAGTGAGTTGCAGATTTTCGTTGGCAGCAGGATTACTGAAATTAAAATTATTATTAAAATCTGAAATAAAGGCAGTGCCTACACCACCCATTGCCTGTTGGTCCAAAGCATTGTCATATTTCACATCGCCAATTCCAAAAGAAGCATAAGGTGAGTTTCCGATGGACTGCCCGTAAAGGCAAATGCCTGATGTGATAAGGGTCAACGCTAAAATCTTTGTCATTCCCGTCATGTAAAAAATAATGGGCAAATATCTTAATTAATAATGAACTGCGAAAATATTTGCTTGGTTAAAGTTTGTTAAGGCATTGCTTAATGAATTGAGGCCTGAACAGAGCGCAGCACCAAATTGTTCAGACCTAAATTGATTATATTTGGCTCATGAACTGGAATGATATCTCCGGGCATAACTTTCTGAAAGAGCAACTGCAAAAAAGCGTTGCCGATAAGAGAGTGAGCCATGCCCAGCTTTTTGCCGGAAAAGAGGGCTACGGAACTTTACCGCTTGTGCTCGCCTACGTTAAAGAGATCTTTTCGCAGGAAAATCCAATGGCTGCATCCAAAGTGGAGCATTTCAATCATCTCGATCTGCACTTTTCGTTTCCCGTTTACTCCGAGAAAAAAAATTCTCTCAGCAAGCGGTTTTTTCCTCAGTTTCGGGAAATGCTCATGGAAAATCCATATGCTTCCCTGGAGACCTGGAACGCACACCTCGAGTCAGACAACAAGCAGCTGATCATTTCCGTTGACGAAGTTGAGGACCTGAACAACCGTTTTGCACTTAAAAGTTTTGAAGGCGGATCAAAAGTGCTGATTATTTGGCGCGCAGATAAAATGAACGACAAAGCTGCCAACAAACTTTTGAAATTCCTGGAAGAACCGCCGGAAAAAACCATCATTATCCTAACAGCGGAAGACACAGAAGATATGTTACCGACAATTCTGTCGCGCACGCAGATTGTTAAAGTAAACCGCCCTACCGACGAAGAACTTCAGGCATTTCTATCCAAAAATTACAGTGCTGACGAAAGCATGATTCAGTCGGCAGTGACCAAAGCACAGGGAGATGTTAATGAAGCTTTGAAACTTTTAAATTCCGGCTCTGAAAACGAATTTGAAGAACTTTTTGTACAGTGGGTTCGGTTTGCTGTACAGGTAAAAAAGAAGCCTGAAATACTCAGAAACATTGTCTTTTGGGCCAGAAACATCGCCTCCTGGAACAGAGAAAAACAGAAGAATTTCCTCGATTACTGCGCTGAAATGTTCCGCCTTGCACTGCTCGAGAACTACCAGCTACCTGAAATGGTTTACAAAACGATTGAGGCCAATAATTTCCGTTGGGCTAATTTTTCTGAGTTCATTAATGGTGGAAATATTCATTCTATCCTCAGTGAGTTGAGTGATGCAGGTTATCACCTGCAAAGAAATGCGAATGCAAAAGTCGTATGGACGGATCTGGGAATAAAGCTTTCACGCTATCTGCACCGCGGAAAGTAAAAAAAATCATCCGGTCTTTATCGTGAGGATGATTCTGATACCTTCTCTTTTGAAGCATTTATCTCTTTTCTTTGACGATTTATACTGCAAGAATATCCAGTAATTTTTCGAGCGCAATTCCACGGGATCCTTTCAGCAGCAGATTGTCTGTTTTTACCGGATTTTCCAGAAGATAATCATGAACATCGCCCGTATTCCGGAATCTGCTGCCTGCAGAATTCACATCATAAAAATGCGATCCTACAGTAATGACATGATCAAATCCCAGTTTTTCTGTCAATTGCAGAATCGAAGTATGTTCAGCAGCACTTTGGTCACCAAGCTCCAGCATATCACCTAAAATAACCGTTTTACTTCCTTCAAAATCTGCAAAATTCCTGAGCGCCTCCGTCATAGAACTCGGATTCGCATTATAGGTATCGAGAACCATCGTCATTCCGTTCTTATGTACAATCTGCGAGCGCATATTGGACGGAACATACTCGGCAATTGCTTTGCATATCTGTTGCGGCTCTACACCGAAGTGAAGACCGAATGCTGCGGCTGCTGAAAGATTTGAAAAATTATAGGAACCGGTAAGTTGACTCATACAACTAACATCACCGAATTCGATTCCCACAAAATGAGCGTGCTCATTCTTCCGGAAACAGTAGTCCGCATCTACATCTCCGAAACGAATCACGGAACTAATTCCTTCCGACTGTTTTTTCTGAATTTCATCAGACGTATTCACGAGAACAGTCTTCCCGTTGTCCCGCAGATAGTCGTACAACTCCGATTTTCCTTTAATTACACCATCTAATCCGCCAAAGCCTTCAAGATGGGCCTTTCCGAAATTGCTGATGTATCCGAAATCCGGTGCCGCTATCTCGCACAGTGCCGCAATTTCCTGCCGGTGATTTGCGCCCATTTCGATAACAGCCAGGTTATGATGTGGCTTAACAGACAAAACGGTGATCGGAACGCCGATGTGGTTGTTCAAATTTCCGTAGGTAAACTGAACATTATATTTCCGGGAAAGCACCGCATGGATCAGTTCCTTGGTGGTGGTCTTGCCGTTGCTACCAATAATGCCGATAAATGGCGCAGACATCTGCTTTCTGTGGTATTTCGCCAGCTGCTGCAGGAAATCAAGTGTTGACGGCACAAAGAAAATATTCTGTGTAGGATCTGCGAATTCCTGATCTTCCACAATCACGGCCAAAGCACCCTTTTCAACTGCATCAACTGCCTGGGTTGCCGCATTGAAATTTTCACCCGAAAAAGCAAAGAAAATATCTCCCGGCTGTACTTTTCTGCTGTCGATGACTGCTTCGCGAAAGTTTTGAAATTTATGATAAAAAGATTCGATTTCCATGGGTTCAAAAATAAAAAATCCTTCCGTAACCGGAAGGATTTATATCAAACAGAATCACAAATTATCTTCTTGTTCTTCCTTTGCCGTTATCGCTTGCATCCTGCGCTACACGGAAACCAATCCAGCCTGCAGCACTGTGCTCTTTCTTGTATCTTCTTTGTCCCGGATCCAGCCAGTAAGCTGTATCCTGCCAAGAACCACCTTTCACAACTCTTACATCGTTAGATACTGCAGAAGTTCTGGTTCCCGGATCTTTTTCTAGTCTTACATTTCCTCTGGCATCAACTACGAAGTTAGTTCTAGGTCCATTGTACATATTGTAACCATCTGCACTGTCTGACTGCGTTCTGTAGTCAAGAGAAGACTGTCTGTCACCATCTCTGAAGTTTCCGAAGTCCGCAACAGTTTCTCTCTGGAACTGACCAGGAAGATTTTTGTAGATCAGACGACCGTCAGCAAGTGTGTCAAAAGTGATATTTTCTGTATCTACTTTAGAGTAAGAACCATCACCGCTTCTAAGAATTCTTTGTGGCGCATTACCTCTGTAGTAGTTGAAATCGTTGTATTCAGAATCGATGATCGGTCTGTAAACATCAGCTACCCATTCCGAAACGTTACCGTACATACCGTAGATTCCGAGATCGTTAGAAGGATACTGCTTCACATCAGCAGTTCTTGCAGATCCGTCATTTTTCCATCCTGCAGGTCCGGAGTAGTCACCACGGCCATATTTGAAGTTTTCAAGGAAAATCCCTTCGTTTCTTCCTTTTTCACCACGCAGTTCCTGTACCATTGGCGGTTTTTCTGTATACAGGTTGTATACTCTCTTTTTAGCCATACCCAATGCTGCGAATTCCCACTCCACTTCTGTCGGAAGACGGAACTTGGTAACCATCGCAGAATTCGGTGCACCGTTCGCTGCAATAATTCTTTGGTTGGCAGATTTCATTCCTGTTTTCTGAGCCATTCTCTGGTCGTTGATGTACGCTTTCAGTTCAGGATCATTCGCTTTGAATTTATCCATATTGAAAGCAGCACCGCCCATGTTATTGGACTCGTTGATGTAGAAATCTTTATCGATAATACCTGCATCCATCAAAGCTTTTTCATTAGCTCTGTCTGTCAGCCATTCGCAGTACTTATTTGCCTGGCTCCAGGTAACACCAACTACCGGATAATAATCAAACTGTGGAGATCTTAGATACGTTTCATTAAAATCGTTTCTGGAAAGTTGGTTGTTCCAAAGTAAAGTATCAGGCAGGGCACCATTGTAAATTTCGCGGAAAGTTGGATCTGCCGGCGGGAAAACATACTTCAGCCAAGTCAGATATTCACGATATTCGTAGTTTGTAATTTCAGTTTCGCCGATATAAAAAGAACTAACCTGCATTCTGCGGGGTGAGTTATTCCAATCATGCATAACATCATCCTTAACAAGGCCCATCGTAAAAGTACCTCCCTCAACATACACCATTCCTGGCCATCCTTTCAAGTTCTGCTGCTTACCAGCGAAGAACCATCCTTTGGAGTCATTAGGCTTCCAGCCGGTTTTACTTACAAAACCTTTTGTACCACCACCTTTATTGACACCTGAACCTCCGCAGCTCGTAAGTGCCAAGGTAGAACCTAACGCTAATAATGAAAACAACTTTAGTTTTTTCAT
>JAEWOM010000215.1 GCA_023399675.1 Bacteroidota bacterium | reverse complement strand
ATCGAATACCTGCTGGAACTGAGAGCCAGTGGAAACAACAGAGCAGCAGATTACGTGAAGCGTTTTCCAAATGCAAAGTTCGAAGCAGGAAAACGACCTTGGGAAGTGAAATGTGATGTGGCATTCCCTTCTGCAACACAGAATGAATTGGATATCGAAGATGCAAAAAATCTCGTTGCAAACGGTTGTATATGTGTTACGGAAGCGGCGAACATGCCTTCAACACTGGAAGCTATCAACTATTTCCTCGATAATAAAGTTCTTTTCAGTCCTGGTAAAGCATCCAATGCCGGTGGTGTTGCAACTTCCGGTCTGGAAATGACGCAGAATTCCATCCGTTTGAACTGGACTTCTGAAGAAGTGGATGCAAGGCTGAAGGACATCATGGTGGGAATTCACAAAGCCTGTCGCGATTATGGGCGCGAAGAAGACGGATACGTAAACTACGTGAAAGGAGCGAATATTGCCGGTTTCGTAAAAGTAGCGGAAGCCATGCTTGCACAGGGTGTCGTTTAATGACCTCTTCCAAAATAATAGAAAAGGCACTGAGAATTTCAGTGCCTTTTTCATTTAGATCCCTTGATATCGTGCTGTTTACTCAAAACTCATACTGATTGGCAGTTTCAGCTTGTAATCTACGGGTTTGCCGTCTTTAGTCGCCGGTTTCCATTTTTCTGTCATAGCCTTGGAAACAGCTTCCTGCACGGCAGCCAACATATCTTCGTCCTCAAATTCAAAAAACAAATCGGGATAAGGAGAATTATGAGGTATCATAATCCAAACAACTCCTTTGTGGAGCCCCTGCTTGCCTTTCATTTTCGAAAAATCAAAATTGTTTACGATTGCCTCGCGCAACTTACTCGTACCTCCGGGATATTCTGCTGGTATATCATCGGTCTCCAGATTCCTTTTCTGAGTTGCTGCTTCAGTTGTTTTTTGAATTTCCTCTACATTGATTACCGACTTGGTTGCTGCGGTTTTCTTCGGTCGTATGGTGTCCATTGGTTGTTGGGGATTTTCCGACAGAGTTTCTACTTGATCCAAACGCTGAATTGCTGAATCCGAAGTCTCCAGAGCAGAACTGTTTTTCGTTTGAATTTCTGCTTTTTTTGCCGATACTTCTGCCTTTTGCACATTCTTTTTTTCTGTTTTATTCTGAATGATCTGCGCCGGAATTTTATTCACGAAAGCAAAAAACAGCAGGGCAGCAATCGGTACAGTGCTCAGTGAAATCCATGAGTCGAACCGTGTTTTAGGTGTGTTCATCATCTTAAATCTTTTTTTGATGTTGTTAATATTAAAGGAGTTGGTCAGTTTGGAGTTATTTTCAGAGAGAGAATTATAGAGCAGATTCTGATAATCTTCAATAGAAATTCCCTTTTTCAGAACAGCATCATCGGCCAGAAATTCGTGGTTGGTGAGCATCGCTTTTTTATAAAAATAAAGGGCCGGGTTAAACCAGAAAAACACCAGCAGTAATTCTATGAAAATCAAATCAATACTGTGCTTCTGTACTGCGTGAGCTTGCTCATGTCGGATAATTTTTCGGTCGATAATGCCGGTTTCAAAATCGTGTTTATTCAGGAAGATATAATGTAAGAAACTGTGTGGCGACACTTTTTCCTGCAGCAGTATCAGCGAACAGTTCTCCACTTGCTTTTCATCCCCGCGGATGATTTGTTTTCGGATTTTCAGCAGGTTACGTACAAATCGCAGGAGCAGGATTAAAGTAACTGCGGAATACAGAAAATACAGTATGTTTTCTGTGGTGAAAAATGATGTCTTGGGCGTAAAAGCTGTTCCGTTAACCGCAATAAATTCCGACGCTGCTGCAGGTGATTCTATGATTTGTACACCGTAAGAAATACGCAGCAAAGGCACTGTAATCGAAAAGACGAGTGCTGCAATCAGATAAAACCGCTTGAAATGATGGTTTTTCAGCCTTTCCAACAGTGTATAGTAAATTACCAGGAATATGGCCGAACATAAAATTACTTTCCAGATATACGTTTCCATCACGCTTTCTTTTTTTCGATGGCACTTTCTATGATTTCTTTTATTTCTTCGAGTTCTGCTTTACTTAACTTGTCATTCGCAGTAAAGAACGAGGCAAACTGCGAAACAGAACTGTCGAAAAACCGGTTTATCAGTCCGTTCATTTCCTGTGTGAAATAGCGGCCTTTTGCCACCATCGGGAAATATTCGCGGGAATTACCGTACGTTTTATAACCGACAAGTTTCTTATTCTGCATACGTTTCAGCAGTGTTGCTACCGTACTTGCAGCCGGTTTTGGCTCCGGCAGAGCTTCGATGATATCTTTCATGAATGCTTTTTCCTGATCCCAAAGCACATCCATAATTGCCTTTTCGGCTTCTGTTAACTTTTCCATTTCTACAAAATTGTATTTCGTTCTACAAATGTAGAATTAAAATTGAACCGGGCAAATTTTTATGAAATAATTTTTCACACCGCTGCATTCGTTTATTCTGAAACGAATTCTTACTTTTGCACCATCAAAAAAAGGGGTGCTGCAACAGCGGCTGAGATTATACCCAATGAACCTGAACAGGTAATGCTGTTTAGGGAACGTACAGATAACACCGGAAAACGGTGCGGAATTCGGTAGAGTTTCGTGCTAAAAGAGAAAGTAATCTGTTTTTAATCGCCCCTTTTATTCAAAATAAATTAAAAAAATTTACAAGAATGAAAGGATTTTTTATTTTCGGACTTTGCTTAAGTCCCATTGCAATGTACGCACAGGCTGATCAGGATACGATTCGTGAAGCCACCATTGAAGCCGTGTCATTTACCAAAAGACTGCCTGTTGCGAAAGAAATTATCAACGTAGAACGTGATCTCAGCGCCAAAAATCTCGGACAGGACCTTCCCATTTTACTGAAGAACCAGACAGCAGTAATTTCCACATCGGACGCCGGAAACGGTGTCGGATATACCGGTTTCAGAATTCGAGGGGTTGGCGGAACTTCCATCAATGTGATGATGAACGGCGTTCCGTATAACGATGCCGAATCGCAGGGAACGTTTTTTGTGGATGTGCCCGATCTGACCAGTTCAGCGTCTCAGATCGTTATTCAGCGTGGTGTGGGAACTTCTTCGAACGGGGTTTCTGCGTTTGGAGCCAGCGTGAACATTGTGTCCAAAAACCCTGAAGAGGAATTCTACATCAAATCAGACAACAGCTACGGATCATTCAACACCTACAAATATTCTGCAGAAATAGGAAGCGGTAAGATTGCGAATGATAAGCTTTCTCTGATGGCACGATATACAAAAATTCATTCCGATGGATATATCGACCGCGCATCTTCCGATCTGGATTCATACAACTTCACGGCACTTTGGGAAGAAGAGCGCTCCAAATTCAGACTGATGGCTTTCGGCGGAAACGAAACAACTTATCAGGCCTGGAACGGTATTGATAAAAAAACCTGGGAAACAAATCCGAGATTCAATTCGTCCGGTGCCATCTACGATGAAAACTGGGAAAATATCGTCGGCTTTTACGACAACGAAACCGACAACTACAGCCAAAACCACTACCAGTTTCTATGGGAACAGTTCCTTGGAAGCGACTGGAGGCTGGAAACCACAGCACATTACACCCGGGGAAAGGGCTTTTATGAGAATTATAAACAGGGAGACTCCTTTTCAAAATACAACCTTCCCGACTTAGGGTCCGTCACAGGAACTGATTTCATCAGAAAAAAATGGCTGGACAATCATTTCTACGGCTTAGTCTCAAACCTGTTCGGAAGAATCGGCAGTACAGAACTCCATATCGGAGCAGTAGCGAATAATTATGAAGGCCTGCATTACGGAGATGTAACCGGCGTTTACTATCCTGAAATCACTGATTTTGAATACTACCGGAACAAATCAGTTAAGACCGAATATGCCGGTTTCGCAAAGGCCATTGTTAAACTGAACAGAATTGAACTTTTCGGAGATCTGCAGACGAGAATTATCGATTACAGTACACGGATCATTCAGCAGGGAGATGATGAAGGAATGGAACTGGACAGACAGTGGAATTTCTTAAATCCCAAAGCCGGAATCAGCTACAACATCGGCAACGGCAAAGTGTTCCTTTCCTACGCAAAAGCAAGCAGAGAACCGAACCGCGACGATCTTTTCGCAAACCCGGACACGCAGGCTGAAACACTGCATGATTTTGAAGCAGGTATAGAAAAGAGCTTCGGCAGCAATTTTTCATTGGCTGCAAACGCATATCTGATGAACTATGTGAACCAACTCGTTTTAACCGGAGAGATTAATAATGTTGGGGCATTTATCCGTGCCAATTCAGGTAAATCCTACCGGGCCGGGCTTGAACTGTCCGCATTGGGAAAACTTTCCGATCAGTGGGAACTTTCCGGAAACGTGGCATGGAGCAAAAATGAAAACCTTGATTTTCGCAGTGATGTGGATGGCACTGTTCGCGAATACGGACGCACCCCGATTTCGTTCTCACCGGCAACAGTCGCAAACTTACTTGTAAGCTACCGTCCGGTAAGACATTTTAGCATCGGAATTCAAAATCAATATGTCGGTAGCCAGTATCTGGACAATACCGGCAACGAAAGCAGCCGGATTCCCGAATATTTCCTGACGGACCTCCAGGCAAGATACACCCTAAAACTGAGTCGTACTGAAGTTGACTTAAAACTGCTGGTAAATAACCTCCTGGACAGGAAGTATGTGAATAACGGTTTTATGTACGGTGCAGATCCGTACTACTTTGCTCAGGCAGGAATTAATTTTCTTTTCGGCGTGAGTTTCAGAATTCAGTAAACAACTGACTGTCACCATGAAAAAGGATTGAAACAGGTAAAACGACTGACAATCCTTTTTTGTTTTTCAGCTAAAAGCATGTAAATTTGCGCCCTCATGAAAATTGCAGATTATATACTGGAATATCTGTCGAAAAACGGTTCTGTTCAGATTCCGGAATTCGGCGAATTTCTACTCGAGGATGTGGGAGCACAGTTCGATGCCGACAGCAACCGATTTCTTCCGCCTGCCAAACTGATTCATTTTCGGGCAGATTATTTACTGGAACACTCCAAATTCAGCAGTTTTCTGGCAGAAAAACAACAGATTTCTGCAGAAACAGCCCGAGCTGAAATCAAAAAACAGACTGATTTCTGGAAGCAGAAACTGGGTGCAGGTGAAGAACTGGAAGTTAACGGAATCGGCACTTTTTATCCGGGTGAAACCCTCAAGTTTTCCGGCAACAGAGTAGAAAGCAGCACCCCGGATTATTACGGACTCGAAGAAATTGCGCTGAATGACGTTAAAAAATCAGGAAACACTGCAGTTACCGCAGAAAAAAATGATACTGAAGAAGGCGCCTATAAAATGAACCGCGGCATCCTTTGGGTTTTTCTGATCATCATCCCTGTAGCGGCGCTGATCTTTCTGGCTGTAACGCAGCAGGAGAGAATATTCGGCAAGAAATCATTTGATGATCTGTCCGTGAAAACCTCCACACACCGAATCGTAACTGATACCATAAAAACCGATACTTTACAGCAGAAAGTTGGCGACAGCCTCAAAGCAGACAGCATCCAGAAGGCTCAGGCAGTACCGGTAGCAGTAAAGAATAAATCAAAATCTCCCCGAAAGAAAACCTAAAGAAAATACGCAAAGAATCAATGGAAAAAGTAAAAAAGGCCAGCGAGTCCTTAACCGTCATGACCAATATTGTGCTGCCAAATGAAACGAACTCTTTACGTAACCTGTTTGGTGGTGAACTGCTTGCAAAAATGGACCGTTGCGCTTCCATTTCAGCAGCAAGACACTGCGCGAGAAGAGTGGTAACTGCGTCTGTAAACCATGTTTCTTTTAATCACCCGATTCCTGAAGCCGGAATTGTAGTGCTGGAATCAAAAGTTTCCAGAGCATTTTCTACCTCCATGGAAATTTATGTTGATGTTTGGCTTGATGATCCGATTGCAGGAAAGAAAATCCACACCAATGAAGGCATTTATACGTTTGTTGCCGTGGATGAATACAACAAGCCGGTACCCATTCCGCAAATGGAACCTGAAACAGATCTGGAAAAAAGCCGGTTTGAAGCCGCACTGCGCCGCAAAGAACTGTCTCTGATTCTTTCCGGCAGAATGAAGGCCGAAGATTCAGTGGAACTGCGTAAACTGTTCTGCTAAAACGAGCGTAAAACCCTGTCGATGCGCATTCTTCAGCTGGACCATAACCACCCGCTCATTTCCGATCAGCTCTCTGAGCGTGGATTTTTAGTGGAGGAAGACCATTACTCAAGCTACGATGAAATTCTTCAGAAAATAGAACCATTTGACGGCATTGTAATTCGAAGCAGAATCCCCATAGATCTGAATTTCCTGCAGAACGCAAAAAATCTGAAGTTTATTGCAAGAGTCGGCGCCGGAATGGAAAACATCGATGTAGCGGCCGCGGAACATTTAGGCATTAAACTCATCCATGCACCGGAAGGCAACCGCGATTCTTTGGCAGAACATGTTTTAGGCATGCTGCTTCTCCTGATGCACCGCCTGAAAATATCAAGCGAGGAAGTAAAAAACGGAATCTGGCTGCGCGAAGAAAACCGCGGAGACGAAATTATGGGTAAAACCGTCGGACTGATCGGTTACGGTAATATGGGTAAAGCTGTAGCACAACGCTTCAGCGGTTTCGGGTGTAAAGTCATTTTCCATGATATCATTCCCGGTCTGGCCGATAAAAACGCTGAGCAGGTAAGCCTGGAGGAACTGAAAAAGCAGGCCGACATTATCAGTCTGCACATTCCGCTTACAGCAGAAACACATCACCTCATCGACAAAAATTTCATTGAAGAGGTGCGTAAACCTTTTTATCTCGTCAATACATCACGCGGTATAAACATTCAAACTAAATGTGTAGTTGAAGCGATACAATCAGGCAAAATAATTGGTGCCTGCCTGGATGTTCTGGAATACGAAACTGCTTCTTTCGAAAAAATTGACCCCAAAAATACGGACCTCGAATTCCTCCTGAAATCAGAACAGGTTCTGATCACTCCACATATCGCCGGATGGACGCATCAAAGTAAGCAAAAACTGGCACAGGTTATCGTAGATAAAATTTTAAGGGAATATCCGTCTGTGCTTTGATGGGTTTTCCGAAATCTTTACTTTACATAACTTTGACGACAATGGAAAAGTCGCTGTCATAAAAAAAATATTTACCGGTCTCCTTCAATCTGATATTTACAAAACAGTAAAAAATTTCCTGCTTTTCAGCGGGATTTTTTTCTTACTGCATGGTTTTCATTGTTAAAAAAGTCATAAAAACAGTGCTTCAAATCTTCTCTTGACGTGTTTTTACTAAATTGCTGCTCCTTTTACCCATTCTTAATGAAGATAAAACTGTTGCTGCTGATTCTTTCTCTCTCACTGGTCCTTGCTTCCTGCAAAAAAGAACCGATAGAAAAGCCTGATGCGCAACCGGAACTTCCCAACTTCAGCAATGTAAATCTTAAGGATGTTTTCCGTAAAAAAGATGGCAGAATCACTAATGAAGATTCCATAATGGCCGTAATCAACCAGTATTACAGAACGGTTTGGGAAGGAGGCGATCTGTGGGGCGGATTTTTGATAGCTAAGGGCGACAAAATTCTATATGAAGGTTACCGCGGCTTTGCGCAGGACAGTCTAAGAGAACCAATTACTTCTACTACCCCGCTTCACGTTGCGTCCATCAGCAAATCCATCACTGCAATGGCGGTGATGAAACTTGCCGAAGCTGAAAAACTGTCACTGCAGGATGACCTGACCAAATTTTTTCCCAATTTTCCTTACCCCGGAATAACTGTGCTCAACCTGCTGACACAGCGCAGCGGACTGCCAAAATACGAGTATTTCATCGACAAAATAGATCCTGCGGCTCCGGAACTCAGCAAACAGTTTATTACCAACACTGATGTGCTCAATATGCTGCTGAAATACAAACCGGAAGCTTCGCGCGCACCCGACTCCGGCTTTATGTACTGCAACACGAATTACGCACTGTTGGCTCTTATCGTTGAAAAAATAACTGCAACGCCATTTCCCGAAGCTATGAAGCAGATGGTTTTCGAACCGTTAAAAATGAAGCACAGCTATATTCTCACAGAAAAAAAACTGGAAACTGCCGCTAAGTCTTTTTACAACAGAGGCCCGAAAGTGCATCCCTATGACCGGCTGGATTTAATTTACGGCGATAAGAACGTCTATACCACGCCACGTGACCTGTATAATTTTTCTAAAGCGATGTTTTCTGAGGATTTTCTTAAACCGGAGCTGATGTCTATAGTTTTTACACCGTACAGCAACGAGAAGCCCGGAATCAACAATTATGGCATCGGTTTCAGAATGAAAGTTTATGATAATGGCAGGAAACTCACCTTTCACACCGGTTGGTGGCACGGAACGAACTCTGTTTTCGGACATTTGCTGAATTCCGACGTTACGATTGTTTCCATCGGAAATAAATTTTCGCGCGGACCATATACCGCGTTGTCTCTCGCGAGCCTGTTTGATGAATATCCGATTGAAATTGCCCGACTGCAGTCTGCACTGGGTTTGCCTGCTGAGGATTCTGCAAAAGCGGGCATTGATTCTGCGGCAGTGAATGAAGAATTATAGCTACTTTTGCGGATATGTTTCAAATGAGGACATTTCTGTTTGCATTAATCGCGGCAATGATGCTGATTTCCTGCGCAAGAGTCGGATCACCGATCGGAGGAGATAAAGACACCATTCCGCCAAAAGTACTGGGCTCCAACATCGACAGCAGCCGCATCAATGTACCGACTACTTTAAAGGAACTCCGCATCGATTTCGACGAATATGTTACGCTGAAAGAAGCGACCAAAAACATCAACATTTCTCCGCCGATCAAGAAACTCACGAAGATTCAGCCGGCCAATCTCGCTACAAAATTTGTCCTGATACAGTGGGAAGATGATTTGCTGGACAATACCACCTACAATTTTAATTTCGGAAACGCCATTCAGGATAACAACGAGAATAATCCGCTTCCCTATTATAATTTTGCATTCTCCACCGGAGAAAAAATTGACGATATCTACATCAGCGGTGAAGTTCAGGACAGAAGCCGCATTTTGCCGCCCAATTCGCCAAAAAACAGGGTCATTGGACTGTACAAATATTCAGACAGCATCAACTACAGCCAGAAGCCGTATTATCTGACCAAAGCTGACGATGACGGTTACTATGAACTGGATTATCTCGCTCCCGGAACCTACCGAATTATCGCTTTCGAAGACGACAATGGAAATGCCGTGTATGAACCCGGCAAAGAAAAAATAGCGTTCCGCAGAGACAGCATTGTTCTGGATGAGTCGATTTCCGGGCTGAACCTGGATTTATTTCCCTCTAAAAAACCGGTTCGCTATATGGAAACCAAACCTGAAACGGGTGGCTTACTGATGCTTTTTGAAGGAAATCCATCAAAAGTAACACTAGAAAGCAAATCGGAAAAACTCAAAGAATACAGAATTACGCACCGACCAAACTCCGACTCTGTACGGGTGTGGTTTGATGCAGCACAGCAGAATATCGGAACCTCCGCAACCGAACGCCTCGAATTTGCTTATGATGCCGACGGAAAAACCGGTACTGCAACTGCATTCTACAGAAAACCCGACAATACAGAAATGACAATCGCCAATAATGCCGGCAATTTGGTTCCGCCGCGCAGCCCGTTTATTTTTACTTCCAATTATCAGATTGATAAAATTCAGCCGGCAAACTGGACACTCGTTGAAGATTCACTG
>JAEWOM010000300.1 GCA_023399675.1 Bacteroidota bacterium | reverse complement strand
TTTAATCATATGAATTTCAGCAAACTGAATACTGAAGTGCGAAACTTCAAAATGATTGACGGAACTTTTGCAGGGACGGTGAATTCAGCAGAAATTCAGGAAAAAAGCGGATTGCATGTGCAGAAACTCATTGCTGATTTTGTCTATGAAAAACAGCAGGCATACCTCAAAAGCCTTTATCTGCAAACGCCCAGAACCATCCTTCGCGATGAGCTCGTACTGAATTACAATTCGATAGAGCAGTTGAGCGCAAATCCCGGTTTTGTGCGTATTGCTGCTGATATCGAAAACTCAAAGATCGGGTTGGCGGATGTGTTGATTTTTGCGCCGCAATTACGGAATACCGTGCCGTTCAGCAAATATCCCAACGGAATTATCAATCTGAATACGCGTCTGCGGGGAACGGTCAATGATTTACTGATTTCAAATCTTCAGGCGTCCGGACTCGGTGATCTGAAAGCTTCGCTTTCGGGTTCGATAAAAAATATCACAGATCCTTCCAGGCTCTACTATGACCTGAATATTCAGAATCTGGGCTCTTCTGCAAAAACCATTTTTAATTTGGTGCCGCCCGGAACTATTCCTTCCAATATTTCCTTGCCCTCACATTTTGCCCTGTCAGGATTCGCCAAAGGAAGCACTGAACTGATCGATACCGATCTGAAACTGCTTTCAACGCTTGGAAATGCAACGGTAGATGCAAATTTGGACCTCAGACAAAAAAATGCGGAGAAATACGACGTGAAAGCGAATCTGCAGAATCTGAATATCGGGAAAATCATTCAGAATGAAGATTTGGGTATCGTTACCGGAAATATTGCTGCCAAAGGACAGGGATTCGACTTTGCGAATGGCAGCAGTGATCTGAAGGGTAATTTGCGCGCATTCGATTATAACGGATATCGCTACAGCAACGTTAATGTTGACGGTAAACTCAGAAATGGCGCCTACGATGTGCATGTATTGTCCAAAGACCCGAATGCTAACCTGAATCTGGTTGCGAATGGAAGTTTAAATGAAAATAATCCACAGGTAAAAGTGAAAGGAAGCCTGATTAAGGTGGACCTTCAAAAACTGGGATTCTATGAAGAACCGATGATTCTTGCAGGAAATCTGGACGGCGATTTTACCAATCTCGATCCCGATTTTCTCAACGGATATCTGTATTTGAATGATTTTGCGATCTCGGACGGCAAAGAAGTTTATCCGTTGCAGCAGGTGACCATCAACGCAGAATCCACTTCAGAAGAAAACAGTCTGGTTTTACAGTCTCAGGTTGCTGATGTGGAATTGCGGGGCCAATATAAACTCACGCAGATTTTTGGTTCGCTGATGAATACGGTGAACTCATACTACACTTTTCAAAGTGCTGCACAGCAGAAAACGGTTGATCCCAACCAGTTTTTCACGCTCAATGCTATGGTCAAGGATGATGACCTGATCAGAAAATTTGTGCCGGAAATTAAATCTTTCGAGACGATCTCCGTAACCGGAAATTATGATGCAGACAGTGAGAAAATTAATTTGAATGCAGACATTCCGCAGTTGGTTTACGGTGAAAATCATCTGGAAGCAGGTACGCTGAATGTTTTCAACGAAGACGGTAAACTGAACTATGCTTTGAATGTGGGTAAAGTTTCCAGCGAAAGCCTTGAACTGAACAAACTTGCGGTGGTAGGAGATGCAGCAGAAGATATTATCAATTATCATGTTTCAACTCGTGACGCAGAGGATACCGAACAGTTTGTCATTGCCGGAAATGCAAAATCGCTTCGCGAAGCAACAGAAATTTCGTTGAATCCAGATGGTTTGAAACTGAATTACGATAACTGGACCGTATCGCCGGATAACCGTATCAGATTCGGGTCGCAGGGAATCTGGGCCGAAAATTTTGTGCTGAGCAATCAGGGAAGCCAAATAGCAGTCAATTCAGAAACGGCTTCACCGAACAGTCCTTTGAATGTTGATTTTACCGACTTCCGCATTGAAACCATCACAGAAATGGTGAAAAAAGATTCGCTGCTCGCAAAAGGACTGATTAATGGTAACGTCCGCTTACTCGATTATAACAATTTAAGCTTCACCTCCGATCTCGATATCACGGAAGTGGAAATGTACGGAAATCCGGTAGGGGATATTGCTGCTGACGTTCGTACGAAGTCGGCAAACCTGCTCGATGTGGATGTGCGGTTAACAGGATTCGAAAATGATATGAGAATCACCGGAGATTACAATCTTTCGGACTCTGCGCTGGATCTGGTTGCAGACATCAACCGACTGCAGATGAAATCCGTTCAGGGATTTTCGATGAATGCAATTGAAGATGCAGAAGGACATCTGTCCGGCCGAATGACTGTCAGGGGTATCATCGAAAACCCGAACATCCTCGGAACGCTGAAATTCAACGATGTAGGAATGGAAATCGCTCAGACAGGTTCGAATTTCCGTAACCTGAACGATGAGATTCGGTTTGTAAACGACGGCATTCTCTTCGATGATTTCAATGTGAACGATACAGACGGCAACGCGCTGGTTTTTGACGGTAAAATTCTGACGCAGGATTACCGCGATTTCGCTTTCAACCTCGATCTTACTGCTGAGGACTTCAAAGTGGTGGACAGCGAGCCCGACAACGAGAAAATGATGTACGGCATACTTGCCATAGATGCCGACCTTCGTATCACGGGAGATCTCGATTTGCCGAAAGTTAACGGAAATATCAGCGTAGAAGATAACACCGACTATACCTTTGTAGTTCCGCAAAGCAGCCCGACCAAGCAGGAGCGTGACGGCATTGTTGAATTTATTGATCAGGATCAGATTGCGCTGCAGGAAACAGTGGAACTGGACAGCCTTGCCGGAGCAACCGATATCAGAGGAATGGACGTGAACGTTAATATTTCTCTGACCAAAGAAGCCAAACTTTCCCTGATCATCGATAAAGCAAGCGGCGATTTTGTAAATCTGCAGGGAGAAGCAGAACTGACGGGAGGCATTGATCCTTCCGGAAAAACAACATTGGTAGGTGTGTACACGGTTGATCAGGGTGCTTATGAAATGACCTTCAGCCTCATTAAAAGAAAATTTGAAATAGAGCAGGGAAGTACGATTACCTGGACCGGCGAACCGACCTCTGCAAGGCTCGATATAACAGCGGTATACAATACGATGGCAGCGCCTATTGACCTGGTGCAGCAGCAGGTGGCTACAGAAAATCTGGCTTACTACAAGCAACGAATGCCTTTCAACACCAATCTCATTCTGAAAGGAGAACTGATGAAACCGGAACTTACGTTCGATATTACCACCGATGAAGACAATAATGCCGTTTCGCGTGAAGTACTGGACAACACCGAAACCAAACTGGCCCAGCTTCGGACAGATGAAAACGAGATGAACAAACAGGTTTTCGCCTTGCTGATTCTCAACAGGTTTATTGGTGAAAATCCATTCCAGAGCGAATCCGGGATCACAGCAGGAACCTTGGCGCGGCAGAGCGTGAGCCAGATGCTTTCCCAGCAACTCAACAATATTGCGTCTGACCTCATCGCGGGAGTTGATCTTACTTTTGATTTTGATTCATACGAAGAATATACTTCCGGCAGCAGAAATGCACGTACCGATTTAAATGTTAATCTGAGCAAAAGACTGCTCAATGACCGGCTGAAAATTTCGGTCGGAAGCAATTTCGGTATTGAAGGAGCCGCACGCCAAAACGAGCAGATGACCAACATTGCCGGCGACATCACAGCGGATTATATGCTGTCCAAAGACGGACGTTATACGTTAAGAGCCTACCGCACGAACGAGTATCAGGTTGCTTTGCAGGGTCAGATAATCGAAACGGGCCTCGGCTTCGTCATTACGCTCAGTTACAATGAATTCAAGGATATTTTCACCCGTGCACGCAATAACAGAGAAAGCAGGAGACAGATCCGGAATGCCGAGAAAGAAGTAGAATTTATACAGCAGGATAAAGATTAAACAATGAAAATTTTCAACAGAAAATATCAGAAAAATGATGCACCTGTTTGCAGCACAATATTAACTGTGGTCCTCGCCGTCGTTTTATTATCCTGCAACACCCGATATCTTAATGAAGGCGAACTGCTGTATACCGGCGCAAAAATCAATATTCTGAACGATACCATTTCAAAAGGCGAAAGTTCGGAATTGAAAGACGGCCTGGAAAAAAATCTGACTCCGAAGCCGAATTCTTCTTTCCTCGGACTAAGACCCAGACTGTGGATTTACAATATTACACCCGAACCGAAAAAAGATAAGGGAATTGTTAACTGGTTAAAAAATAAAGTCGGCGAAGAGCCGGTTTTGCTGCAGCAGGTGGACCGCGAATTCAACAGGGAAATAATTGTAAACCATTCCGAAAACAAAGGTTACTTCAATGCCAGAGCATCGTATGACACCATTGTTAACAATAAGAAAGCCAGGGTTGAGTACGATGTTACCACAGGAGCACGGTATCTGATTAGCGATGTTTCATTTCCTGAGGACAGCACAAAACTCAATCAGCATATTCAGGCGACGAAAGAAAAAACGCTTTTGCAGAAAGGCAAACCTTTCGATCTCGATGTCATTAAAGGCGAAAGAGAACGCATCGATAACCGCATGAAGGAAAACGGATTTTATTATTTTCATCCGGATAACCTGATTGTGCAGGCAGACAGTACGGTTACCGACAAACCCGAAGTGGAGCTGATCGTTAAGGTGAAGGAAAACACGCCCGACCTGGCTAAAAAACAGTTCAGCATTGATAAAGTCATCGTTTTTCCCGATTACAACCTTGCTGATGTTCGCGAAAACAGATACGGAATCCCGATGAATGTTGACTCTGTAGAGATTTACAACGATTTTTATATCATCGATCCGAATGAAAAGTTCAAACCTAAAATGTTTGACCGCGCGCTGTATTTCAACACAGGCGATATCTATAACCGGGCAGACCATAACCTTACTTTGAACCGGCTCATCAGTTTAGGTGTATTTAAATTCGTTAAAAATGAATTCGTTATTTCAGACAGTCTGCGAAATAAGTTTGATGCGTATTACCTGCTGACTCCGAAGGATTTTCAGTCGTTGAGAGCGGAAGTTCTCGGCAAGACCAATTCCGCAAATTATGCCGGTTCGGAGGTGAATCTCAACTGGACCCACCGCAATATTTTTCGTGCAGCCGAACAGCTGAAAGTATCCTTATTTGGCGCTTTTGACGTACAGGTTGGCGGCCCGAAACCGCAGGAACGCGGAGAAGGCAATATTTTCCGGGCGGGAGGAAATGCGGCGCTTTCCATTCCAAGAATTGTTGCGCCGTTCAGGTTTACCTCATCGAGTGAGTTTGTGCCGCGAACCAATGCAGTTTTAGGTTATGAATTTGTCGCGCGGACAAAGTGGTACACCTTACACAATTTTAATGCGTCATTCGGCTACAACTGGAAGGAAAATATCAGAAAAGACCATGATTTAAAAGTCGTAGATGTAACGGTAGTAGCGCCGCAGAACGTCACCGATCTTTACAGATATTATGTTGCCGATAAACCTTATCTCGCAAGAGCCGTTGAACAGCAGTTGATCTTCGGATCGAATTACGCATACACCTACACCAATACGATGCTGCCGCTGAATACCACCTATTATTACCGTGGATTTCTGGATCTTGCGGGGAATGTAGCGGGACTTCTCACGGGTGCCAATGCCAAAAAAGATGAGGTTCGAAAAATTGCCAAAACGCCGTTCAGTCAGTACGCTAAAATGGAACACGATGTGCGGCTTTATCATAAGTTTACGCCGAAACAGTCTGTAGCAGCGCGTTTGATTGGCGGTGTTGCATATCCCTGGGGAAATTCCCTGTACATACCGTTTTCACGGCAGTTTTTTGCCGGTGGAAGCAACAGTGTGCGGGCGTTCCGGGCAAGAACCTTAGGTCCGGGAAGTTATGATCCGAGAGATGCGAACGGAAATATCGGCCGCTATGATCAGGCAGGTGATATCAAACTGGAACTCAATGCTGAATACCGGGCCAACCTGTACCGTTTTCTCAATGCGGCGGTTTTTGTTGATGCAGGAAACGTTTGGCTCATCAATGAAGATGAAACGAGACCGGGTGCAAAATTTTCAGGTGACTGGCTGAGTGAAATCGCGATGGGTGCCGGCGTCGGTTTGAGGCTGGATTTCAATATTTTACTGCTGAGGCTCGATCTCGCAATGCCGATTCGCGTACCTTATTACGAAAAAGATGACCGCTGGATGTTTAATAAAATCGATTTCGGAAGTGGTGATTGGCGCCGCAACAATTTAATGCTGAACATTGCCATCGGATATCCCTTCTAATTTTTTATCAGAGAATTTCTATGGTTGAACATCTGAATTTCTACTGGAAAATGCTGAAAAAAACTTTTCAGGAATGGAACGGTTCTTCTGCTGCGAAAGACAGCATGAGTCTGGCTTATGCTGCCGTTTTTTCAATACCCGGTGTGCTTATCATCATCATCTGGGTCGCGGGAAATGTTCTGGGTGAAGAAGCTATCCGCGGGGAACTCAGCCGCCAGATCGGCGATGTGATGGGCCGGGAAGTTTCTAAAAGTCTGGAAGGAATTATCGCTGCAACGCTGGTTGATAAACAGAACTGGGTGATGAAAGTGGTGGGTGTCCTGTCATTGATTTTCGGGGCAACCACCCTGTTTTTTCATCTTCAGAAATCGTTGAACAGTATATGGGGTGTTGAGGCAGCACCGGAAAAGGCCATCAAAGAATTTTTACTCAATCGGTTAAATTCTCTGATTATGATTGTAATCATCGGGATTTTACTGATGAGTACCATGCTGCTGTCGTCGCTCGTCAGTCTTTTCAATGATCTCATTACTTCGCTGCTCGGGACAAAGACCTATAACTTAATTCAGGTTTTGAATTACGTTATCGGCTTTTTCATCATGGTATTGGTATTCGGGTTAATTTATAAAATTCTTCCGGACGCTAAGATCCGTTGGAAATCTGTTTGGGCTGGAGCATTCGTAACGGCGCTGCTTTTTACTTTGGGGAAATTTCTGTTGAGTCTGTATTTTGCCCATCTCAAGCCGGCATCGGCTTTCGGTGCTGCAGGAACGGTAATCATCATTATGATGTGGGTCAATTATTCGTGTATGATTCTGTTTTTTGGTGCCGCATTTACCAAACTATATTCTGAGGCAAAAGGCCTGGGAATTGCGCCGGCAAAACATGCACAGTGGAGCTGGCTGAAGTTTGGAGGAAATAAAAGGCAGGAGACATAAGCATCTTCCGGTAATAAAAATTTACTTAAATTTCTGCATGCGAAAGAAAGTGTACATCATCGGTGGAGGAGCTGCAGGTTTTTTCTGTGCGGCAAATTTGGATGATAACCGCTATGAAATAACTATTCTGGAACAGAACTCGGAAGTTTTGCAGAAGGTCCGCGTATCCGGTGGCGGGCGCTGCAATGTTAGCCATGCCTGTTTCGATCCGAAAGAACTGGTGAAATTTTATCCGAGAGGTAATAAAGAGCTGATCAGTGTTTTTACAAAATTTCAGCCCGGCGATACGATGGAGTGGTTTGATAGCCGTGGTGTACGCCTCAAAACAGAAGAAGACGGCAGAATGTTCCCGGAATCAGATTCTTCGCTGTCTATTATCAATACGCTGCTGAAAGAGGCAGCGAACACACAGGTTGACATTCGTACCAAAACCACCGTTAAGAAGGTTGAAAAACATGATTCGGGTTACAGAATACATACTTCCAAGGAAGTTTTCGATACAGAAATCGTCATTTTCACGACCGGCAGTTCACCAAAGTCTTTATCCATTCTGGAAGAACTCGGTCACAGTCTTATTGCTCCGGTACCGTCTCTGTTCACGTTCAATATCGAAGATGATTTGCTCACAGAGTTGCCGGGAACTGTTTTCGAGCATGCGGAAGTTTCTATTCCTTCGCTGAAAACAGAGGAAAGCGGCCCGCTGCTCATCACGCACTGGGGACTTTCCGGTCCTGCGGTTCTCAAGATTTCTGCGTGGAAAGCAAGAGAACTGTACGATTGTCAGTATGAATTCGATCTGCAGGTTAATTTTATCGGAAAAACCATTTACGAAGCGGAAGAACTGCTTCAGGAATACAGGCAGAATAACCCCAAACGAACGCTTGCTCAGGCCAAAATATTCGATGTAACGGGAAGATTTTGGAAAAAGTTACTGTCAGTATGTGAACTTAACGAAAACATGCAGATCGCTCAACTCTCGAAAAATCAAATCTCTGTGTTGCTGCATGCCCTGTGTCAGAAGGTGTTCCGGGTAAACGGAAAGTCGACATTCAAGGACGAATTTGTTACTGCAGGTGGTGTTTGCTTAAAAGAGATCGATTTCAAAACCATGGCTTCAAAAAAAATCCCTGATTTTTATATTGCGGGAGAAGTACTCAATATTGACGCCGTGACCGGCGGCTTCAATTTTCAGGCTTGCTGGAGCGAGGCGTGGCTTATTGCCCGGCATTTGAATTCGCAGAAATCTTAATCAAAGAATTTCGCTACCCAAAACAAAGTGCTTCAATTTTATTCTTTGATTTTGAATTCCGGTTCACCTACAGAATTGCTTTTTTATGACACAAAATCAGCACAGTTACTGCAAGGCGACTGTATCTAAGGTGTTCTAATATTTTGCAGTAATACGAGGTTTTTTGCAAAGAAACTGTCGAAAACCTTCTTTTTATCAGGAAAACCTTCCTGTTCCCAATATTTTGTTTCATAGTCACTCCAAGCCGTGATAAAACGCACACCTTCCAGTTTCCTTTCGTCACCGAATGTAATTTTCTGCGGGTAGAAATAACTGTATACCACCATATTGTTATAATCGGTTTCTGACTTATGCTTAAGCTTTGAAGATTCTTCCTGCGAAATTTCGTGCAGATCTCTGAGAAGTTTGGCCGAGCCTTTCCTGTATAAAAGCGTATTGGTTGCCTTCATGTCTGTAACACGGTAGCCTAAAAATTTAAATTCTTTATCTTCAAACCTGGCTTCCTTCCATTCTACAATATCGTAGTCGCTCCTACTGAATTCCAGCAAATCAGAGGTCTTATCTTTCTGCTTTGTGGCAGAATATTGCCCAAGGATTTCAAAGCTTGGAATCCTTAAATTGCTCCGCTGATTATTGTCTGCAAGCGCTTTGGTTTCTGAGGCTTCTGGATTGTGGATAATGTAAGTTCTAAACTGCTTTACGAAATCATTCTGAAACTTTTTCGATCGGTTGTCAAATACCGAAATGACTTCACCGTCCGTGTATGCAGTTAATTTTCCGTTAACTGTAACAAAACTGATAAAAAAACCGCTTAGGTACAGATATTTGGAATTCGTTTGGTTTTGGATTACAACCGGCTGAATACGGTAAACTTTATCATTTAGTTTTATCAATGAATTATCAACATCTTGTGGTTGCAGGACACCGATTTTATAATCCTTATCGTAAAGGGTATAATCACCGGTAAAAGGCATCAGATTTTTTTTCAGGATTTTCCCATCAATATCGGACGTTGCCACAATGTCTCCGGAACTGTTAAAAACGGTGATGTCAGGCAGCGGATCACCTGTACGGCTTGAAATAAACTGTATGGACTGCGAAAAGGCAAAAAAACTCAGGCAAAAAACAAAAATTAGAGCATATAGTTTCCTCATAAAGTAGTCTTATTGAATTGATTTTGATATTTTTAATGATCAAACGCTGTTTACTGCAAATCATAGAATCTTCACAATTGCCTTGCGGGGGTGTTGCTAATGGATAGGAAAATCCTCGCTAAAGATACTTGTTTTTCCGTTATTCAAATTGAAATGACCGTAAACGAAAAAGTTCCGAAAATTTTCCGGAACTTCATTTCATTTATGATTGTCGTCTAATTATTTTATCTCCACGCAACCAACTCTGCCACCGGCATTTCCGGTTGGCTGGGTTCGGAAATCATCAGCCTTTGCATGAATAATGATGGATTTACCATAGAGATTTTTCGATTTGTCCATACATCCGAGACACCATTTATCGGAACTCATCACGAGGCGTGCTGTTCCGGAAGCATCTGTTTTGAGGTTACCCAAATCACCTGAATGGTGTTGTCCTACTCCCCATTTACCGTGGTTTTCATTGGTGGGATTCCAATGTCCGCCTGCAGAACTCGCATCAGCACTGGAGCAGTCGCCAAATTCATGAATATGTGCCGCGTGGAGCGAATTGCGTTTCAGTTTATAGACATTGAGATCGAGTTCAACCGTTTTACCTTTTTTGGTCAGCTTAGCCGTTCCCTGTGTATCGGTTCCGCTTTTTGGCTGAATAGTGTAGGTTTTCGTAGTGGCAGTACACGATGCCACAAGAGCCATTGCAGCAAGAGAAAGAAAGAAATTTTTCATACGTTTATTTTTAAAAAAATAAATGTACGACGATTCACTTCAAAAGTAAAAGTGAGATTGCCAATCCTGCAACATTTTAGATTAAATATGTAAGTTCAACCCATAAAAAAGGGCTGAAAAAATCAGCCCCAAGTAATATTTTATTTCGTCGGTTTAATCAACGGAACCGCCGCCTCTGTTCAAATCGAATGAAGCACCGATTAAGAATGCGAACTGGTTGTTGAATCTTCTGTATTGAATTCCTTCTTTGTTGTATTTGGCAATAGGAAACTGTGTTTCAG
>JAEWOM010000291.1 GCA_023399675.1 Bacteroidota bacterium | reverse complement strand
CTGAAACAGTACTGGAACGAATATGAATCCTTACAAAAGCTGCATGAAGAGTTTTCGGAGAACACGATCTCCAATTTCTATATGCCTTACGGTATCGCACCGAATTTTTTGATCGACGGGAAACTTTTTGCTCTCCCGATGGCGGTAGAGGAAAGTTCGGTTGTAGCAGCAGCATCAAAGGCAGCCAAATTCTGGCTTGATAAAGGCGGATTTTCTACCACGATTATCAATACCAAAAAACTCGGTCACACCCATTTTATTCTGGATGTGGAACCCCATAAACTGCTGCATTTTTTTAATTTTAAACTGAAGAAAAGGCTGTTTGAGGCCACGGAAGAAATCACGGCCAATATGCGCAAAAGGGGAGGTGGGATTCTGAATATCAGATTAATCGATAAAACCGCTGACCTTGCCAATTATTACCAATTGAAAGCGAGTTTCGATACCGTGGACAGTATGGGTGCAAATTTCATCAACTCCTGCCTCGAACAGTTCGGCAGAACATTGCGCGAAGAAATTGCAGCCGATTCAGAATTCACAGAGAAGGAAAAAAATTCACTGCAGATTGTGATGAATATCCTGTCCAATTACACACCTGACTGTATCGTTCGCGCTGAAGTTTCCTGCCCGATCGAAGATTTGAATGACGACAGTGGAATTTCCGGTGAAGAGTTCGCCTGGAAATTCAAGCAGGCCGTCACCATAGCCGAAATTGAACCGTTTCGGGCAACTACCCATAATAAAGGAATTATGAACGGTGTTGACGCTGTAGTCATAGCAACCGGTAACGATTTTCGGGCAACCGAAGCGTGTGCACATGCGTATGCTGCGCGTGACGGAAAATACAAATCGCTGTCACACTGCACCACCGATGACGGAATTTTCAGATTTTGGATTGACCTGCCTATTTCGGTAGGTGTAGTCGGCGGGTTAACGAATCTGCATCCGCTTGTAAAATTTTCGATGGCCCTGCTGGGGAAGCCTTCTGCACAGGAGTTAATGAGTATTCTGGCAGTGTCCGGTCTCGCACAAAATTTCGCGGCGTTGCGTTCGCTTGTAACAACCGGCATACAAAAAGGACATATGAAGATGCATCTGTTTAATATTTTAAACCAAATGGGTGCAACAGAAGAGGAAAAGCAATATTTCGTGAATTACTACAAAGATAAAACGGTGAGCCACCATGAAGTAATCGCGGAGCTGGAAAAATTAAGAAAAAAATAACCCATGTGGGATTCTGTAAAGTTTTTTCTGCCGGTATTCTTTGTGATATTCGGATTTTATATTCAGCGCAGTCCGGATCCGCGGTGGAATTCATCGCGAAAAATGGGTAAATTGCTCGTGATACTAGGTTTTATCACATTTATTGGATTAATTGTATTGTCATATTTAAAAGGAGATTTCGGATGAAAACATTAACATTGGTTATTGGTGCAGTTTATGGACTGCTGTCGATTATTTTGGGGGCTTTCGGAGCCCATGCTTTCAGAAAAATTCTTTCACCTGAAAAACTGGAGAGTTTTGATACCGGCGTAAGATATCAGATGTATGCAGCGTTTTTTCTGCTGTTTGTCGGATGGATTCTGAAATTTGAAACACGCTCAGAGAATTGGATCTCCTGGCTGATGATCCTCGGAACCATATTTTTCTCTGTCAGCATTTATTTTCTTGCTTTTCAGGAACAGCTCGGTATGAATCTCAAATTTCTCGGGCCAATCACACCAATAGGCGGCGCAATGATGATTGCATCCTGGGTGATGCTGATTTTTTACTTTGTTAAAATGAAAAATTAATTTGGGATAGGGATTCAAGTCTCAAATTTCAAATTTCAAATCTCTGACGGCTATGTTCTTTATTTTCAGTTTCAATAAAAAACCGAAAGGTCAGGAAACGAGGAAGGTTTTCAGAAACGGTATGGAAATGAATGCACAGATAACCGTTTACCGGAAATTTTTTGAGCTGTTTTTCATTCCGCTGATTCCGTTGGGGAAAAGCTATTCTGTTTACATTCCGCAAACAGACGAGTACTTCGAACAGTCCATGTTCAGTAAAATCCCGGAAGATCTGCTGGAAGTGTGCCGAGAGGTCGGAAGAATGTACTGATCAGTTGTTTATTCTCTGTCAAACTGCGCCAGCTTCTTATCAACCCAAATGGTTGCGAATGGAAAAAATGCGGAAATAAGTGCAAAAACGAAATCCTCATCATCCCATTTGTAGATTTTTCTTACACGCATAATCAGCAGCAGATAAAGCGTAAAGAACAGACCGTGAATATTGCCGACAGTCGCAATATAAATTGTAGGAAGCAAACCCTCACGGTCTATGCGGATCCAGATCATTGCAGAAAAGAGAAAAGCCCAGGAAATCGCTTCCAGCAAGCATATTTTCCGGAACCAGCTGATGATTTTTTCGTCTGTATATTTTGCTAAATATTTTTCGATAAAGTTCATAAAGTCTCAGTGTGAAATACTAACGGTAAAATGAAGAGCCATCGAGATATTCAAACACTTCCGGCGGAAGCATCGGACGAACATTTTTACCTTCTTTTATCATGTTTCGGATTTCTGTCGCAGACAGCTCGATAATCGGTGCGTTTACAACAGAAATATTTTCGTGCTGCAGGTATTCGGACTCCTTTTTCTCACCGGAAAAAATTCTGGGATAAACAATAATCTGATGTCTGTTCACGAGCGTCTCGGCATTTTTCCATTTGTGCAGGCTTCTGAGATTGTCTTCACCCATGATCAGTGCAAAAGTATAATCCGGAAATTTTTCGTGAAGATACGCAAGTGTATCAATGGTATAGCTTGGTTTGGGTAATGAGAACTCGATGTTGGAAGCGCGCATTTTCGGATAATTTTTCAGCGCAGCCTGCACCATATCCAGTCTGTTATGATCTTTCAGCAACGATTTTTTATCCTTGAACGGATTTTGTGGACTCACAACAAACCATAACTCTTCCATATCCGTGTTTTCCAGGATGTAATTGGCCAGAATCAGATGTCCGATATGCACAGGGTTAAAACTTCCGAAAAATAATCCGATTTTCTTCATGAGAATTTTGGTAAAGCAACAGCATTAAATTCTCTCGCTGATTTTAGGCTGTTGCGGCAGGTTTTCATTAAATTTTACATCTCGAATACTCAGGTAATGCGTTACATTTCCTTTCCAGTGGTTTTCTTCGAGCGTAAAAGCGATGTCGAACGTTTTGTTGCGGAATTCATCGGCAAAAGATCCGAGTTTGAAACCGACACATTCGAAACTTCTTCCGGTTGATTCCTGTTTGATGTAGAATTTCAGATGGTTATTGTCTTTTCCCATCGTTTTTACATAGCCTGAAACCTTCTGGTTTTCCAGTACGAGAACAGGTTTCATATTGTGCGGACCGAATGGTGCCAGTTTTCGGTGAAAATTGACAAAATCGCGGTTCAGATCATCGATGTTCATAACCGAATCGATGGTAATTGACGGTTCTTTCTGATGCTGCTGAATCCTTTCGGCAACAACCGTTTCAAATTTTTTCTTGAAAGTCTCGAATTCTTCCTTTTTCATCGAAAGTCCGGCTGCAGCCTGATGGCCTCCAAATTTCAGGAAATGCTCGGAACAGATATCCAGTGCTTCATGAAGATCGAAATCAGAAACAGAACGGGCAGACGCAACGAGCTCGCCGTTAGAACCTTCTGTAAAAACCAGTGTGGGTTTGTAATATGCTTCCGTTAATCTGGAAGCAACAATACCGATAACGCCTTTGTTCCATTGCGGGTCGAAAACGATGGTGGTATAATTATTTTCCTGGCCGCTTTCTACAATTTGATTTAAAGCAGAAACGGTAGAATTCATATCGAGTTCGCGTCTTTCATCGTTGAGGTTCATGATGTTGTCAACAATCTGATGCGCGTGCTTCAAATTATCAGAAACCATGAGTTCTACAGCGGCTTTTCCGTGTGAAATTCTGCCGGCAGCGTTTATTTTCGGGGCAATTTCAAAGACGATGTTCGAAATATCGAAATGTGCGAGTTTTTCTTCCGGAATCAATAGCCTGATGCCCAGTTTTGGAGATTTACGAAGAACTTTGAGGCCCAGTTTTGCTAATTGCCTGTTTTCGCCGGTCATCGATACGATATCGGCAGCAATGGAAATCGCCAGTAAATCGGTAAGATCAAAGATTTCAGTTTCCGGAATTTTATAAATGGTGTTCAGGCCCTGACAAAGTTTGAACCCGACTCCACATCCGGAAAGTTCCTTAAAAGGATAACGGCAGTCTTTTCTTTTCGGATCGAGTACGGCATAGGCGGCGGGAATCTGTTCTCCTGGAAGGTGATGGTCGCAGATCACGAAATCAATGCCTAAACCTGCGGCGTATTCTACTTTATCGATCGCTTTAATTCCGCAATCGAGGGCAATAATCAGTGAGAAACCATTTTCTTTTGCAAAATCAATTCCTTCTGTTGAAATGCCATACCCTTCAGCATTGCGGTCGGGGATATAAAAATCGAGATATTTTTTTTCGACAATTTTGGCAAGATACAGATACATCAGTGCCACAGCTGTGGTTCCGTCCACATCATAATCGCCGTAAATCAGAATTTTTTCGCCGTTTTCAATAGCTGTTGCAATTCTGTCAACTGCTTTCTGCATATCAGCCATCAGAAACGGACTGTGTATATCTTCCAGTTTTGGTTTGAAGAATTCGCGGGCTTTTTCGTAATTGTCGATGCCGCGCAGCACCAAAATTTTGGATTCAAAGGTTCCGAAACCCAGTGACATACTCAGTCCATCTACTGTTTCTTCGTCCGGCTCCGGTTTGTAAATCCATTTTAAACTCATAATACTACAAAAATAGGCAAATAATATTTTGTTGTTTTTATTTTGAATGACAGTTGTTTCTGAAAGTCAGTTTGTGAGAGAATATACACTCAGAAAATATTTTGCTGGTAACTCGTTGACAAAATTTAAGTAAAAACCTGCTTCCGAATCGATGAAAGCAGGTTTTTATTTTAACAGAAATAATTCTAAGCTGGATGTTAGCTGTACATCTGCTCCTGCAATGATTTTATCTTCTTATCTGCGAGATATTCATCGTAGGTCATATCGCGGTCGATAACGCCTTTCGGAGTCAGTTCGATAATCCGGTTACAGACAGTCTGAAGCATTTCGTGGTCATGGGATGCCAAAAGAATATTTCCTTTGAAATTTACCAGTGAATTGTTCAGCGTTGTAATACTTTCAAGATCGAGGTGGTTCGTAGGTTCATCAAGCAGAAGAACGTTGGCTCTCTGCAGCATCATTCTGCTGAACATACAGCGCATTTTTTCACCTCCGGAAAGTACGGTAGACGATTTTAAAGCTTCGTCACCGGAAAACAGCATTCTTCCGAGGAAACCTCTCATAAATTCCTCGTGTCTTTCCTCATCGTTCTTGGTGAATTGGCGCAGCCAGTCAACCAGATTCAGATCTTTATCCTGGAAGAACTCGGAATTATCAAGCGGCATGTACGACTGATTGGTAGTTACACCCCAGTTATATTCGCCTTTGTCGGGTGCAGCATTTCCTGAAATAATTTCAAAAAATTCGGTAATCGCCAATGAGTTTTTAGAAAGGATGGCAATTTTATCGCCTTTTTTCAGTTTGAAATCAATATTGGAAAAGAGCAGTTCTCCGTCTTTGGTTTTTTCCAGATTTTTTACTTCCAGAATCTGATCTCCTGCTTCACGCTCCATTTCCCAGATCATCGCCGGGTAGCGTCTCGAAGTCGGTTTGATATCCTCGATATTGAGTTTATCGATCATTTTCTTTCTGGCAGTCGCCTGTTTTGCTTTTGCCACGTTGGAGCTGAAACGCGCGATGAAATCCTGCAATTCCTTCTTCTTTTCCTCCGCCTTTTTATTCTGCTGCTGACGCTGACGTGTAGCAAGCTGAGAAGCCTGATACCAGAATGAATAATTACCGGTGTACAGGTTCAGTTTTGAGTAATCGAGGTCACCGATGTGCGTACATACTGTGTCGAGGAAGTGACGGTCGTGAGAAACCACGATCACGGTGTTTTCGTAATCGGCAAGGAAATCTTCAAGCCAGGAAATGGTTTCAATGTCGAGGTCGTTGGTAGGTTCATCGAGAATCAGAACGTCCGGATTTCCGAAAAGCGCCTGTGCTAAAAGAACTTTTACTTTATCCTTGTTTTCCAGTTCGCCCATCAGTTGATAGTGCATGTCTTCTTTGATACCTACGTTGGAAAGCATGGTCATCGCATCTGATTCTGCGTTCCAGCCACCCATTTCGTCATACACCACACCCAGTTCGCCAGCTTTGATGCCGTCTTCGTCGCTGAAATCCGGTTTCGCATACAGGGCGTCCATTTCTTCTTTAATTTCGAAAAGCTTTTTATTTCCGCGAAGTACTGTTTCCAGAACGGTGAAATTGTCGTACGCAAAGTGATCCTGCTCCAGAACAGACATTCTTTTGCCGGGCTCCAGAGAAACGTGTCCTGTTGTAGGGTCCTGTTTTCCGGTCAGAATTTTCAGGAAAGTGGATTTTCCGGCACCGTTAGCACCGATAATTCCATAGCAGTTCCCTTTGGTAAATAAAATATTTACTTCATCGAAAAGTACGCGCTTTCCGAATTGTAATGATAAATTTGATACAGTTAACATATAGTTGAGTAAATTTGCGTGCAAAAATA
>JAEWOM010000288.1 GCA_023399675.1 Bacteroidota bacterium | reverse complement strand
GGATATCCGCTCCCATCGCTATTGCAGGGAAATAATTCTAAATTTGGTACAGGAAATCCACATGAAGCATCATTCTAATTCAACAATTCACTACCCGAACCTACACTGGAAACTGTTTAGTTTCCTTGTTGCAGGCTTTATGCTGTTTACCGTCATCGGCACATTAACACATGAATTCGCACATTGGTCCGTCGCAGAATATTATGGTCATCCGGCAAAAATCTCGTATGGATACATCAGCTACCTTGAGCAGGAAAAAGAAATGCCCTGGACCTTTGTCCATTCCCTCAACACCATTGCTGCAGGTCCATTACAAACGATGTCAACAGGTAGTCTGGGGCTGTTACTGCTGTTTTTGTTCGAAAAACATTTCCGGAATGAACCCAAACTACTTTTCTGGCAATGGATGCTGATATTTATGGCGCTTTTTTGGTTGCGGCAAACTGCTAATTTTGTGATGCAGCTTTTCAATTATTTCATCAGCGGAAAAATCAGTACGAGAAGTGATGAAGTAAGGCTGGCAATTTACCTTGAACTGCCCTGGCTGTCGATTTCCGCTATTACAGCATTCATCGGATTTGTAGTTCTGCAGATCGTATTATTCCGTTTTGTGCCAAAATACAGCCGTTTCACTTTTGTAGTCGCAGGTCTCGTTGGCGGCATTTGCGGTTATGTGTTCTGGCTGGAAACATTTGGCCCAATTTTAATGCCTTAAAAAGAATGAAAGTTTACCCCCGATTCTACGACGCACCGCATTTTAAAAGCTTCTGGGAAAAAGGCAATGGCAAGGAGCTGATTGACTGGTCCGCCTGGCACCCCACACTCGATGATTTTGACAAATTTTCCCATCTGTATCACCAGGTAGACGAAATTGCAGACGAAGTCGTGCGTGATACATACTTAAAGCTGCCTTACAATGAAGCATCCGCACTGGTGTGCAAATTTTCAGAAAACCCTGTTTCACACGATTCGGAAGCACCCGAAAGCATGAAACAAATGTTCCTGCAAATGCAGGATATTCCCGATTGGTTTGATCCGCAGCTCGCTGATAAAGGAGCCCGATTCTGCATGAGAAGCGGCACCAATGCATTAATCGTTCTGCGCGATTTTACGCTGATGGGAGGCTATGATTTTGCATACCTTAACAAACCGCTAATTTTTACAGGAGCCTTAAAAAAGGGTGCTGTAAAAAGACTGAAGGACACGCTGGAATTCTGGATTCATGTCACCCGCGAAAATGGTTTGCAACTGCATTCGGAAGCGTATCAGCTCATCGTACGCACACGATTGATGCACTCCTACGCGCGACTTACGATCAAGAAAAAAGTACCGCAATGGGATTACGAAAAATGGGGCGAACCAATCAATCACTGGGATATGATTGCAACCTATACCGGTTTTTCACTGGTGACAATGCAGGGACTAAAAAAACTGGGCATTAAAATTTCTGAGCAGGAAGAACTGGGCGTATATCACCTCTGGAAATACATCGGCTATCTGTTGGGAATTCCGGCAGAATACCTCCCTGAAAACCGTGAACAGGCTGTGAAACAACTCTATTTGTGGAGCACCCTGCAACCGGAAGGAGATGAAGATTCTGCTCTGCTCGCGAGAGCACTCCTGGATGAAAACCTTACCAACACGATCTATCCGTTCAAAATACAGCGTACTTTACTGCTGAAGCTGCACCAGTCGATGAACTGGTTTATGCTCGACAAAGATATCAATGACAGGCTGAAAATTCCTTATACGCGTCTAACTTCCGTATTTCCCAGAATGATCCTTTCTGCAAACGGCGTTGCACAGAAAGTTTTTGATCTGAAAGATCCTCAAAAGTACAGCAAGCTTGTTGTAAAGGGAAATGAACAGCAAATGAAGGTTCTCGACGATTATATCAAACACACGCCAAAAGATTTCCACTATTGATTTATGATTTTCCAGGAATATTTGCTCTAAAAAATATCGGAAAAACATTCTTTTCAAATTTCTATTCAGTATTTTTGTTAGCAATAATATAATGAAATGAGCACAGCAGAAGATAAAAAGAAAGCACTGTCCCTGGTGCTTGAAAAACTGGACAAAACCTACGGAAAAGGAACAGTGATGACACTTGGAGACGATTCCGTGGATTCGACGATAGAAGTGATACCTTCCGGATCACTGGGACTGGACATCGCCCTTGGTGTCGGCGGATATCCGCGTGGAAGAGTAATTGAAATTTTTGGCCCGGAATCGTCGGGTAAAACTACGCTGACACTTCACGCCATTGCAGAAGCGCAAAAACAGGGCGGAATTGCCGCGTTCATCGATGCGGAACATGCATTCGACCGTCATTATGCTTCCAAACTGGGTATTAATCTCGAGGATTTGATTATTTCTCAACCGGACAATGGTGAACAGGCACTTGAAATAGCCGACAACCTGATCCGTTCAGGAGCCATTGATATCGTGGTGATTGACTCTGTTGCAGCTTTGACACCGAAAGCAGAAATTGAAGGTGAAATGGGCGACAGCAAAATGGGTCTGCATGCACGCCTTATGTCACAGGCATTAAGAAAACTGACCGCTACAATTTCCAGAACGAAATGTACCGTCATCTTCATTAACCAGCTCCGTGAAAAAATCGGGGTAATGTTCGGTAATCCGGAAACCACAACCGGTGGAAATGCACTGAAGTTTTACGCATCTGTACGAATCGATATCCGAAAAGCAAGCGCACCGATTAAAAACGGAGACGAAGCGATCGGCAGCCGTGTGAAAGTGAAAATTGTGAAGAATAAAGTAGCCCCACCATTCAAAATGGCAGAATTCGATATTATGTACGGTGAGGGTGTTTCCAAAACCGGAGAAATTCTGGATGCTGCTGTAGATATGGGCATTGTAAAGAAAAGCGGATCGTGGTTCAGCTATGATGAAACAAAACTCGGACAGGGTCGCGATGCGGTAAAAGATGTGCTGAAAGACAATCCGGAATTAGCCGAAGAGCTTGAAACGCGGATCAAGGAAGAACTGAACGCGAAAAGAGAGCGATAAATAAGTTCTGATTAAAAATTAATACCGGTGTGCTTATGGCTCACCGGTTTTTTTATAACTCATCCAAAGGATTCCAGAAAATATTTCTGAAGTTCAGGATTTTATTTCCGTTAACCTCTACTCCTTCGTCTTGTAACTTCTGTACAAACTGCTCCAGACAGCCCGCAGTAATTCTACCGGAGGAATTGCATACGCGGTGAGCAGGAAAATCTTCCCCGTAATTTGTCAGAACCTTGCCGACGTGCCGGGCATGTTTAGGATAACCGACCGCTTTCGCAATCGCACCGTAAATGGTAACACGGCCTTCGGGAATCAAACGGATGATCTCGTAAACCTGCTGCTTAAATAAAGGATCCACAGCTTAAAGGTAGGAAATTTAATATCTAAATTAAATTCTTAGTCGTAAAACTAAATGGTATTTTAATTATGATTTCAAAAATTTTAAGAGCGAAACCTGAAAAAGTGGTAAGAACACCTGAACGAAATCATAGCCCGGATTGCAGCGAAAATCCTTTTTTGGAGAAGGCCACAGCAGCAGAAAAAAAGATTGCAGCGGAAAGCCGGTATGCCGGTGTAACACGCACAAACCGACTTGCTTCAAATATAAAGCGCCCGGAAATTCCGGACGCCATTTATTTAAACGAAATCTTTCGTTTTATGAATTTTCAAGAATATACTGGAACATCAGCGGTGCACAAATGGTTGCATCACTTTCTACAATATATTTAGGTGTATTGATATCGAGTTTTCCCCAAGTGATTTTTTCGTTGGGAACTGCCCCCGAATAGGAACCATATGAAGTGGTTGAATCTGAAATCTGACAGAAATATGACCAGAACGGAATATCCGTCATTTCCAGGTCCTGATACAGCATCGGCACGACACAGATCGGGAAATCGCCGGCAATACCACCACCTATCTGGAAAAATCCTACGCCTTTTCCACCTGAATTTTTCGGATACCAGTCTGCCAGGAAGGTCATATACTCAATTCCCGATTTCATGGTGGAAGGTTTCAGTTCACCTTTAATGCAGTAGCTCGCGAAGATATTTCCCATCGTTGAATCTTCCCAGCCCGGTACGACAATCGGCAGATTTTTCTTTGCAGCCGCAAGCATCCAGGAATTTTCTTCCGGAATCTCGTAGTACTGTTCCAACACGCCGGAAAGCAGCATTTTGTACATATATTCATGCGGAAAATAGCGCTCGCCTTTTGCTTCTGCATCTTTCCAGATTTCCACCATATGCTTCTGTAATCTGCGGAAAGCCTCTTCTTCCGGAATACAGGTATCGGTAACACGGTTCAGGCCTCTTTCCAGCAGATCCCACTCTTCCTGTGGTGTCAGGTCGCGGTAATTCGGCACTCTTTCATAATGAGAATGAGCAACGAGATTCATCAGATCTTCTTCCAGGTTGGCTCCGGTGCAGGAAATGATGTCCACTTTATCCTGACGGATCATCTCTGCCAGAATTTTCCCCAACTCCGCAGTTGACATGGCTCCGGCAAGCGTAATCATCATTTTACCGCCATCTTTAAGATGTGCGACGTAGCCTTTGGAAGCATCCACCAAAGCTGCTGAATTAAAATGCAGATAATATTTCTCAATAAATTCGGTAATCGGTTTGCTCATTGTAAATTGGATTTCTACAAATATACTATTTTTGACTCTAGAAGCGGGAAGTTGTGCCGGCGCTAACCGCAACTCTGTGCAGTGCTTCATATTGACCTTCCGGAGCGGTATATTCTACACCGTTTATTTTATATTTTTTCAGCGTGAAAAAAGACATGATTTTCTACTTTTAATGTCCAGCAGCTACAAAACATTTCGAAGATACCACATTGGTTTTCAGACTGTAAAAAGCTGAACAATCAAAAATCTTTAAATTCGACGAGCAAATTTTAATAAGATTTTAAAACCGAAATTTCCGGTTTTCCTTCTTTTCTGAAAGTTTTTTCTTGGTTTGCAGCCTTTTTTCAATCTGCCCTTTTGAAGGTTTTGTTTTAATCCGTTTCCTGGGGACAATTAAAGTACTGTTTACCAAGTCGGTTATCCGTTCTACAGCAATCTGTTTATTTCGAAGCTGGCTTCGGGAATCTGAAACTGTAATCTGCAGCAAACCGTCCGCGTTTATTCTGTTTCTCAGTTTTTCAGTGATTAAAGCAATCTGATCTTCATTAAACCGGACTGTTTCGAAAACACTCCAAATCACCGTCACAGCAGTTTCCACTTTGTTAACGTTCTGTCCGCCCGGACCGCTGCTACGCGATGTTTTAAAAGTAAGTTCATTTTCAAATCTGATCATGGCCACTGCTTTTTTAATTTTAATGCCGGTTTTTCAATGAAATGCCAGGAACATGCCGCGAAAAGGACAATAAGCGGAATTGAAACAAAAAACAAACCGGCAGCATCAGATTTCAGAAAGTAATAAATCAACTGCTGAATGAGAAATCCATAAACATAAATGCCATACGAGAAATCCCCGATCCTGTCGGTAAATGCCTGCAATGGTTTAATTCTCAAATTTCCGAGCATGATAAACAGCGGCGGCAACAGGAAATATTTGGAAACCGTAAACAAATCGAACCATATTGCTGCCAGACTTAAGATTACCAGAAGCACGATCAGCATGGGATTATTTTTTAAGCACTGAATTTTCATGACAGAAATGAGAGCACCGCTGATAAAAAAAGCCGCAAAGTCATAGAAATAGTAACTGAACAGGTTGAAATGAGAAAATATTTTTTCGTTGAACATCATGTTACGAAAACAACTCAGAAAAACAAAACTGAAGAACAGAACCGACAGCACAGCACCTAAAAACCTCGATCTGCGCAGGATAAACAGCAGGGATAACAGAAAATAGCAAACCGCTTCATACGGCAGCGTCCAAAGATTTGTATTGATCACTTTCATGGGATGATCCCAAAAAACACCGTTTACAAAAATCTGGAAATGAAACAGACTGACGACCTTTAAAGGATACAGCAGGTACGACCGGTTTTGAAACAGGGGCATCTCTCCTTCATATGCCAACGGAATCAGAAACAGCGATACGATGCTTAAGCCCACGAGTGCAGGAAAAATCCTGAGCACGCGCTTCCGCACAAAATCAACTACAGAAAAACTGTTCCTCAAACTTGCAAAAACGAGATAGCCACTAATGATGAAAAAACCTTTCACTGCGAGCGTTCCCAAATTAATTTCGCCGTTACTAAAGAATTCCAGAGGCTCTGACTCCCTGTTTCCGGTAATCAGATACGAATGTGAGATCACGACGAGCAGCGCCAGCATCAGCCTTAAAAAATCAAAAGAATTGTTGCGGTCCACCGTTTTCATAAAGAACCCAGCTTTTTGGCATCGATCCGCGAAACTTTGCCGTTCGGTGTCCGCGGGATTTCCTGGACAATAACAACTTCTGTTGGCCTGTGAAATTTCTTTTCAAATGTCACACTATCAATTTTTGTCAGGATTTCCGGATTTTCTTCTCCTTCAATCATCAGCGTCAGTTTTTCACCGAGTTTTTCGTCTGCTTTCCCAAATACGATCAGCTCCAGATCAATCGCTTTCTTCAGTTTCTCTTCAATTTCTTCCGGATGAATTTTGGCACCGCCACTGTTAATCACATGGTCGGCACGGCCTAAAAACCGAAAAGCTCCCTCTCCCAGCAATTCCACCACATCGTTGGTCTGAAGCCATACATCATTCACCCTGGGCGCATAAATCCGCAGACATTCACGCTCATCGGTATCAATATTCACATCAGGTAAAACGCGGAAAACCTTCTCCTCTTCCGGATAGATTTTCTTCATTGCAATGTGCGACAGCGTTTCCGTCATTCCATAGGTCTCGTAAATTCTGTTTTCGCGACGGTGCAAATCGA
>JAEWOM010000280.1 GCA_023399675.1 Bacteroidota bacterium | reverse complement strand
AAAAGTATATCCGGAATCCGTGGAACAATAGGAGGAAAAACAGGTGATAACCTGACGCCGATCGATGTGGTAAAATTTGCTGCAGCTTTCGGCAGCTGGCTTCAGCGTAATAATGAAGGAACACGCGTGAAACTGGTTATCGGCAGAGATGCCCGAATTTCCGGACAGATGGTTTCCAGCCTTGTTGCATCCACATTGCAGGGACTGGGAATCGATGTAATTGATCTCGGACTGTCAACAACACCGACAGTTGAAGTGATGGTTCCGGAACTGAATGCGCATGGCGGTATTATCCTCACAGCGTCACACAATCCGAAGCAGTGGAACGCTTTAAAACTACTGAACGAAAAAGGAGAATTCATCAGTGGTGAAAACGGTGCTGACGTGCTGAAAATCGCTGAGAATGAAGATTTTGAATTTGCGGAAGTAGACGATTTGGGCACCTACGAAACTCGTGAAGATGCGTTTGACATTCACATCCAAAAAATCCTGAATCTACCGATGGTTGATGCTGAAGCGGTGAAAGCGAGGAAATTCAAAGTGGTTCTCGATGCAGTGAACTCCACCGGCGGAATCTCGTTGCCACCGCTGCTGGAAAAACTGGGTTGCGAAGTCGTGAAACTGTACTGCGAACCGAACGGACACTTTCCGCACAATCCGGAGCCTTTGAAAGAACATTTAACTGATATCTGCGAACTCGTGAAAAAAGAAAGCGCAGATCTGGGAATCGTAGTAGATCCGGATGTTGACCGACTTGCGATTATAGACGAAAACGGTGAAATGTTCGGTGAAGAATATACACTGGTTGCCGTTGCAGATTATCTTTTAAAACATAAGAACGGTGTAGCCGTTTCCAACCTTTCTTCAAGCCGTGCGTTGCGGGATGTTGCCCAAAACCACAATTCAGAATATTTCGCAAGTGCCGTAGGAGAAGTGAATGTGGTAAATTTAATGAAAGAAAAAAATGCCGTAATCGGAGGCGAAGGTAATGGTGGAATCATCTATCCTGATCTGCATTACGGAAGAGATTCTCTGGTTGGCATTGCCCTTTTCCTTACCCATCTGGCAAAAGAAAATAAAACCGTTTCCGAACTTCGTGCTGGCTATCCTGCGTATTTCATGGGCAAAAAGAAGATTGAACTTACACCCGACATTGATGTGGATCTGCTTTTAACTAAAATGCAGAATGCGTATCAAAATGAAGAAGTTTCCACTGTAGACGGTGTAAAAATAGACTTTCCTGAAAATTGGGTTCACCTGAGAAAATCAAATACAGAACCGATAATCAGGATTTATACCGAAGCAAAAACGCAAACTGAAGCAGACCAAATCGGCGATGAAATGATCACCAAAATGAGAAGCCTCATTTAACAGCCGGAAACGGATACATAATTAGAAAATTTTTTGCATCTTAACAGTGGAAAATTTGGACCGCAATTTGATCGGAAAATTTTAGAAATTCATTAATTTAATTTATTTCTACATCGTTTGGAAGCCATTTTCTTGCAGCGTAGAAATGAGACCCGATATTGGAAGATTTTTTTGATAACGAACTTGCTAAAAAGTTCGAAGAAATGACCGAAAATAATGAGCAGTATTACTTCGATACCGACGAACTGGAAGATATCATTATTTATTACCTTGAACTGGGCGATATTTCCTATGCAGAACTCGCTGTAAACTATGGTCTGAAACTTCATCCTTACTCCAACGAGATGAAAATCAAGCAGTTGGAAGTGTTTGTTGAGCAGGAGAACTATGTTCGCGCCAAAGCGCTGATTGCTGAGCTTCAACCTTCATCCATGGAAATAACCGATTTTCTGGTGTGCACGGCAAAATATTATTCGAATCTCGGAAACCCGAGAAAAGCAATTGAGTACTGCGAAAAAGCACTGCAACTGGAAGAAGAGGAAAATTTCCTGCATAACTTCATCGCAGACGAATGGGTGAACCTCGGTGAACCGTTTTCGGCCCTCAAGCATTATCAACAGGCTTTACAGTACGACCCACAGGATGAATACGCGCTGGAGAACTGTATTCAGTGTTTTTCCGATTTGCAGAAAAACGATGAACTGGTAGCGTTCTTAAACCGTTACCTCGACGATTTTCCTTTTTCGGAAGTCGCCTGGATTGAACTCGGCCAGTTTTACATGAGCCGTAAAAATTATGCGGAAGCGATTAAAGCATTTGACTATCTGCTGGCAATCAATGCGAATGCTGTAGCCGTTTATGCACTGAAAGCATCCTGCCTGGAATCCCAGAAAAAATGGGCTGAAGCAATAGCCGTTTACGAAGAGGCGCTTCCTTTGGAGCACACCAAATCATACACCTATTTTAAAATCGGTGTCTGCTACAACGAAATGAAACAGTTGGTTCCTGCCTTAACCAGTTTTCAGAAATCACTGATCGAGGATCCGCAGTTTTACCAGTCGATGATGGAACAGAGTTTCATTTACGAACAGATGGGCAGCATGAAAGAAGCACTGCATTTTGCAAAAGAAGCTACTTTGCTGAATCCGGATGACATGGAATACCAGAAGAGAGTTGCCTACCTGTATATTACAACAGGAAAATTTGAGGAAAGTGCTGCCTGCCTGCATAAAGTCGTAAAGACACAACCGGAGAGACTTTATCACTGGTATGCATTTTCTGAAGTGCTCATGCTAATTGGCGAATATGAAGACGCTGCCGTGCTGCTGGAAGAAGGAATTACGCACCACAACAGAGCAGAACTTTTTTATCAGCTAAGCAACTGCTATTTTCATCTGAAAAAACAGTCCGAAGGACTTCAGGCCTTAGAAAAAGCAATGGAACTCGACTCCAGCCTGCTGCAGGATATGGCGCTGAAATATCCCTATCTGTCAAATCAGGTACAAAAGGTAAAGACCAAAAAGAAATAAAAAAAATCGCCGAGTGGCGATTTTTTTATGGTTTTTCGGAAAGTGTGAGCGTTACGCTGTCCCAGAAACTCCGGTTCTGCAAATAGGTTGACCGGCATAAATTGGAAGACATGCGATAACTGCCTTTTTTCAACACAATATGATTCGATTTCCCTGCACGGATCGGTAAATTTCCGGCCTGCGTTCCACTGAATCTCACAATGATATCACAGTTGGAACGGTTATTAATGCTGAGTGAAACTCTTTCAGGATCCCCGCCATTCAGTAAGATATTCAGCGCTTCCGCAGCTCTTTCTTTTTTGTGAACAGAATCCTGCGCGATTAAGACCCTGAATTCTTCACGTTCACGCTGCTGCGCTGTTTGGTATGCGCTTCCGGAATATGGCATCTCGTTGACACTGCAACCTGAAAGAATTACAGTCAATGCCATGACCGGCAGCAAACGCAAAACCATTTTACAATGAATAATTAGGTGCTTCCTGGGTGATAATCACATCATGCGGATGGCTTTCCTTCAATCCTGATCCTGTGATTTTCACCATTTTAGAATCGTTTTGCAGCGCAGTAATATCTTTTGTTCCACAATATCCCATTCCGGCACGGATACCACCGGTTAACTGGAATACGACATCTTCGAGCTTCCCTTTGTGCGGAACACGGCCTTCGATTCCTTCCGGAACAAATTTTTTCGCTTCGCTCTGGAAATACCGTTCTTTACCGCCTCTTTTCATCGCTGCAAGACTGCCCATACCCTGATAGGATTTGAACTTTCTTCCCTGAAAAATAATTTCTTCGCCGGGCGCTTCATCGGTCCCTGCAAGAAGAGAACCGAGCATTACCGCTCCTGCTCCGGAAGCGATCGCCTTTACGATATCACCGGACAACTTGATTCCGCCATCAGCGATTACCGCTACATTTCGGGTTGTTGCGTATTCAAAAACGTTGTATATCGCGGAAAGCTGCGGAACACCAACGCCGGCAACAACTCTGGTAGTACAGATTGAGCCCGGGCCAACGCCTACCTTCAGGATATTTGCTCCGGCATCTATCAAATCTTTTGCAGCTTCAGCCGTTACAATATTTCCACCGACGATATCCAGTTCCGGAAATTCAGCGCGGATCTGTTTTACTTTATCCAGTACTCCCTTTGAATGTCCGTGCGCAGAATCCACCGCAATGATATCAACACCTGCATTTACCAGTGCCTGAACACGTTCCATCGTATCTTCACCAATACCGACACCGGCTCCTACGATCAGCCTTCCGTTTCGGTCTTTGTTTGCGTTCGGATATTCCATCTGGTTGTCGATATCTTTAATCGTGATCAAGCCGACCAGTTTGAATTCATCATCGACAATCGGAAGCTTTTCCACCCGGTTTTGCAGAAGAATTTCCTTCGCATCTTCCAGTGTGGTATCTTTTCCGGAAGTTACCAGGTTTTCCGTCGTCATCAGATCCTCTACTTTCATATCCAGATTTTCCTGATACTTTACATCCCGGTTTGTGATGATTCCGATCAGTCTGTTGTCAGGGTCTACCACCGGCAGGCCGGATATTTTGAATTTTGACATCAAGTCCTTAGCCTGAGCGAGAGTACAGTCTTTAGAAAGCGTCACCGGATCAGCAATCATCCCGTTTTCGGAACGTTTTACTTTGTTAACCTGTGCTGCCTGCTCTTCAATCGGCATGTTTTTATGGATAAAACCCAGCCCGCCGACGCGCGCAATGGCAATTGCCATATCAGCCTCTGTTACGGTGTCCATCGCTGCAGAAACAATGGGAACGTTGAGGGTGATTTTGTCGGTAAGTCTTGATTTTAAAGAAACCTCGTTCGGAAGAACTTCGGAATAGGCAGGTATGAGCAGTACGTCATCGAAAGTAACGGCTGCTTCAATTATTTTGTTTTGAATAGACATTCTACTTTCTTTACA
>JAEWOM010000223.1 GCA_023399675.1 Bacteroidota bacterium | reverse complement strand
GTGCCTAATGCTACGGAATTCTGCTGATTGTTGGCCTTCAGGATTGGTGAAACAGCAGCAATCGCACTGCCGCCGCAAATAGCGGTACCAACTGAAATCAGCTTAGAAATATTCTTGTCTATTCTGAAGATTTTACCGAGCAAAATTCCCAAAGCCATTACAACGGCAATGGTGGTAACAGTAAAAATGAAACCGGTACTTCCTGCACTCAGTGCCTGGCGGTAATTGATGCCGAATCCCAGACCGATGATAGAATACTGCAGTATTTTCTTGGTGTAGCTACCCGTATTTTGGTGTGGTGCGCCTATAAAATTTACAAAGACTATTCCCAACAGAAGCGCAAGCGGTGGTGAAACAAAAGGCAGCAACGACAGACCGGCAAGTCCGAAGAACAGAAATTTTGAAATTTGAGGACTGTTGAGCATATTGAGAATTGCGGAATGCTAAATTACGTTTTTCTGCGGAATATTTTTTTGTAAATCAATTAATTGTCTATTTTTATCCGCTCAACAGGTTATCCGATAAACAGCACGTAATATGAATAAATTGCAGTCTTTGATTATGATTTCGATGATGGTATTCAGTCTATCATCTTGCACTTCTCCTGCAACTGCACAACAGGAGAACACCGTAACTGTGAAAGAGCAGATGCAGAAAGGGGCAATGCTTGTGGATGTGCGTACTCCTGCTGAATTTGCTGCGGGCAGTGCTCCGGGCGCAGTGAATATTCCATTAAATGAAATCAGCGGCAGGATTTCCGAGTTTCAGGATAAACCCGGCGTGGTCGTTTTTTGCAGAAGCGGCAAAAGAAGCAGTGAAGCAATTGATATTCTGAAGAAAAACAGAATCGAAAACGTTACAAACGGTATCAACGCCGAAAACGTGCAGGCTGAAATGAAATAAAGATATCCCGGGGTTTTCCGGGATTTCTCTATAATCAGTCATTGTTTTGGAATTCCTGCAAACTTTTTCTCTGGACGGTTTCCGTTAGAAATAGATATCGATGTAATCCGTCAGGCCGAAACATTCTGTCATATTCTGCAGTCTCCAGTATTTTCGGTTTTTCGTAACCAGAAATAGCTGAGGTCCTGTTCGCAGGCACTTTCCTCCATTGTTTTCCACAAAGGTTTCAATAGTACCTTCAAAGTCCAGTTCTTCATTGGAAGTCTGCCTGATAATGCCGTCAATATTAACGTAATCTTTGCCAATTTTCTGCGAACCGACAATTTTGTACTGCGCAGGACCGGTCCTGGTGAATAGCACAGTTCCCGGATCTGCCCAACTGATCCATTGCAGCGTTAAGGCATGCTTCCCACTTAGATCACGTAAGTCATTAGACTCCGAATCGGCCGGCGATTCTTCTGGTGTTTGATTGGCATCCTCAGAAGCATCTGTTTGCTCCTGATTTTCTTTGTCGGCAATCACCGCTTTCAGACTGTCAATCTCTCGGTCTTTCTGTGATATGGATTCAGATGTCGTATCAGTAGTTACTGTTGTTTCTTTTTTGTCTGAACAATAAAGAAATCCCAGAAAGGTTGCGATCAGCATCATCTTTCTCATTGTATTACTTTTTTGTAAAGTAATACTAATGAGCGCCTTAATTGTTTATATTTTTATCGGGAGTTTTTGTAATAATTGATACCGCACTGCAAAAATGCCTTGAAAACTTCCTTATCACTGTTATATCCTTTAAACGGATCGTTGATGACTTTACCATCCGGAGTAAGCAAAACGTAAACAGGCTGCGTGTTGTCGTTGAAATTAATCGATTGAAACATGCTCCACTTGTCACCGATGGTGGTTACTTTTTTCATTTGGCCACCTCCCATATCAATTCTGGTCTGTTGTGCTTCAGGCAATTTCTCCTTGTCATCCACATACAGCGAGGTTAACACAACATCGTTTTGCAGTATCGGAAGTACATCGGGTTCGCTCCAGACGAATTCTTCCATTTTCCGGCAGTTTTCACAGCCGTAGCCGGTAAAGTCAATCAGAATCGGTTTGTTTACCTGTTGTGCCACTTCAATTGCTTTATAGAAATCATGTTCCGGCTTCATTCCCAATATGCCGTCTTCTTCATCATGGAAATAACTCACATTCAGCGGTGGTAAAATTCCTGAAAGCATCTGCAGGTTGGGCCTGTCACCCGGAATCAATCCCTGAATCAGATAAATGACGAAGCCTATTCCCAGAACACCGAACAGTTTACGTATCGGTGAGATCTTCGGATTTTTATCGTCGTGTTTGAATCTGATCAGTCCGAACAGATACAGAACGAGTCCGATTGCTATGAGAATCCAAAGGAAAATGAACAGTTCGCGCTTCAGCAGGAATGTTTTCGATACGAGATCTGCTTTTGAAAGAAATTTCAGCGCCAGCGCCAGTTCGATGAATCCCAATACAACTTTTACAGTATTCATCCATCCGCCTGATTTCGGCAGACTTGCCAGTGCCTGCGGAAACAGGGCCAACAGTCCGAAAACGATTGCCCATGCCAATCCGAAACCGGCCAGTGCGAAAGTAAGCAGCATCGGTATATCGGCAGATCCTGTTATTACACCGCCCAGCAGTGATCCAAGAATCGGTCCTGTACAGGAAAAGGAAACGATTACCAGCGTTAATGCCATGAAGAATATTCCGACAGCACCGCCGGCTTCTTCAGCCTGTGACGATTTGTTTGCGATGGAACTCGGCAATGTAATGTCGTAATACCCGAAAAAACTGAAAGCAAAGAACATGAAAATCGCAAAAAAGAACAGATTCAGCCAGACGGATGTTGAAATCTGATTAAAAATATTTCCTGCAATACCGTCAACGAGGTGGAAAGGAATACTGAGCGCAGTGAATATGAAAAAAATGAACAATCCATAAAGCAGTGCGTCTCTGACGCCTTTTGCTTTGTCCTTCTTTCCTTTTGTAAAGAACGAAACAGTCAGCGGAATCATCGGGAATACGCACGGCGTAAGCAGCGCAATTACTCCGCCGATAAATCCAAGGAACAGGTACGTAAGAAAACTTTCAGATTTCTTTTCTTTCACGTTCCCGCAATCGGTTAGCGGGGTGTTAATGTCAATGCTGCTGATTTTCAGGTTTTTGGGATCGAGTTTTGCGTAATCTGAGCCTGTGGAGGCTGTAGGAACTGCGAGCAGCGTATCTGCAGAAGCCTGTGCAGCGGCGGAGTCTGCCACTTCATTTTCGGCAAGGTCTTCACCCGGCGTTACTGAGGACTGGTCAGTACCTGTAGCTGCCAGTTTCTTTTCGAATTCAATGGTATTCGGTGCGAGGCAAACACGGTCATCACAGGTTTGATAAGTAAATTCTGCAACGATGGTAGCCGGTTTTGCACCGTTTTTTAGCCGGAATTTCTGTTTGAACTGCGCTGAATTGGAGTAGTAAACTATTTGCGCCCCAAAAGCTTCAGAAAATTCATCATGCTTTTTTCCCACTTCCACGGTACCGCCAATGAGTTCGATGCCGTCTTTGGAAGTAACCAGAAGTTCGGTCGGAATCCCGCTGTCCGGTGGCAGATCTTTTGAATAAATATGCCAGCCGCTTTCCATGGTCGCGGTAATAATTGCTTCGTACGTATTTTCACCGGCAGGCGAAACGTCGAACTTCAATTTTACGGGATCTTTTATCTGGGCTGACAAAGCAGCGATCATCAAAAGAAAAATAGAGAAAAAGAATTTCTTCCTGAACATCAGCATTTGTTTTTAGCGCTTACATAAGTTACTATAAACGCGCAGTTTTAGAATTTTATTTTGAAGCAGTTTTCCGAATCCGCAGTTGCGCAGAACCTCCGGTCCTGTCTGAGAGGGATTACTCCCAAAACACGATCTTCGGCATCGCACAGCAGGCGAATTTCTTGCCGCGCAAAAATAGGCATTTTTTCATCCTTAAGGAATTTTGCAACCGTTTTACTTCCCGAAAAACCCACGGGATAAAAGCGGTCTCCCGATTTAGGCATTCGGATACGCAAAGGACATTGTACTGTTTTTCTATTGAACAACCATTCTGTGAAATGGTTATGATCAGCACTTTTTTTGTTAAATCCCGGCAGAAAGAATTCATCGGGTTCAGTTTCTGTAAGGATTTCTTCTTGGAAACCTTCCTGATCAGGTGTTTTGGTGATAATTAACTGAGCACGGTCCACTGTCAGGTGATGGGTTTTGCTGTGAAACACTTTTCCGGTTTCCGCCTTGAATATTTTGCTGATTTCATCACTGTTTTCGAATCCGAATTTGCGCAGAATTTCAAATCTGAACAGTTCTGTCTGATCTGCAAGTGCTTGTTTATCAATGAAAATATCGTCACCTGCGTGCGAAACCATTCCATTGTATTTTTCTACTGTGCTATCAGAAACATAATCTGCAGCCTGTTTGACGTGGCCGATGGTTCTCCCGAAGTTATCTAGGAAATTTTCGTTCAGGTTCAACAGTTCCGGAACGATACGGTGACGGATTCTGTTTCGCAAATAATCGTTTTTGCTGTTTGTTTCATCTTCGCGAAACTGTACTGCATTATTTTTGGCATATTCCAGAACATCTTCCCTGGAAAAAACGTTTAATGGTCTTAAAATGGCGTTCTCGTTATCCGGAATTCCTGTAAGTCCACGGATGCCGGTTCCTCTCGAAAGATTAATGAGGAAAGTTTCAAGCTGGTCGTTAAGATGATGGGCTGTTACGATATAATCAAGGTTGTTTTCTGCCGCAATTTCTCTGAAAAACCGATATCGTATTTCTCTTGCCCACAACTGAATGCTGTTACCGGCTTTTTCAGGTTCCGAAACCTGGTAGATATGCAGTTTTAGCCTGTTTTTTTTACAAATTCGCTCCACCAGCTTCTGATCCTGATCCGAACTGTCGCCTCGCAGTCTGTAATTGACATGAGCCACTTCGAAATTCAGGCCGGATTTTAGAAATAGGTCCAGCAGCACCATGGAATCGACACCGCCACTCACCGCAAGCAGAAAATTGCAGTCAGGCTTTGTAAATTTCTGAAGATGGGTCAGGAAATTCTCGGTATTCAGCATGGCCATTGCACAAAGATATTAATTTAGTTTTGCCTATTTTTGGCTGTTAAACAAGGGGAATATGAGTTTTTTTGAAGAAAATCAGCCGGAAATGGACCGCTATCTGGAAATGCATGCATCTGCGGAGCCTGAGCTGCTGAAAAATCTGCGGAAGGAGACCTATCAGAAAACGACACAGCCTCATATGATTTCCGGGTATCAGCAGGGAAGATTACTCACCATTATTTCAAAAATACTGCGACCGGCAAAAATTCTGGAAATCGGTACGTTCACCGGATATGCAGCGCTTTGCATGGCAGAAGGTCTGCCGAAAGAAGGAAAACTGATTACCCTGGATGTTAATGAGGATCTCGCCTATTTGCCTAAAAAATATTTCGCGGAAAGCGAATTGAAAGAACAGATCGATTTCAGGATTCAGAATGCACTGGAGTTTTTGCGGGAAAGCACCGATACTTTCGATCTTGTTTTTGTAGATGCTGACAAAGAGAATTATGTTGAGTATTTTCAGTTATTAAAACCAAGACTGAATCCCGGCGCAGTACTGATTTTCGATAACGTGCTGTGGTACGGAAAAGTGCTCGAAGAAAATCCAAAACAGCTTTCTACGCAGAAAATTAAGGAACTGAACGGGCTCATTGCCGGCGATCCTGAATTCGACAGCCTGATTCTGCCGGTACGGGACGGTGTTAATTTACTCCGTAAAAAGTAGTCTGTTAATTCCACACTATTGCAGCGTACGATGAAATATCAAACTAATGTATCGGTGTTGCCTGTTTTGGCTGAGGCATCACAGGAAGCCACGATGCTTTCGCAGTTACTATATGGAGAAACCTGCGAAGTCATCGGTACAACGCAGAATTTTGCGCAGATTCGGGCAGATTTTGATGGGACCTCGGGTTTCGTTGATTTTCACTGTCTCGTCCCTGACCTTAATTCTGAAAAATCGGTAATAGTTGAGCCTTACAAAGAGTTGCAGTTGCCGGAAGGCATAACGCTGCTTTCTGTGGGTTCTGAAATTTCCAAAAATGCGACAGATGAACCATTGACAAAGAATATTTCCGATCTCGCGCTTCAATTTCTGAATGTGCCTTTTTTGCAGGGTGGCCGCAGTTTCTTCGGAACGGATGCGTCAGCTTTTGTGCAGTTGTTATTTAAAGTTGCAGGTTACAGACTTCCAAGAAGCGTTGCGGAACAGGCAGAACACGGAACCGTCCTCGATTTTCTCGGTGAAAGTAGGAGCGGGGATCTGGCGTTTTTCGAGGATGACGAGGAACAGATCAATCATGTCGGAATGGTGCTCGACAGTGGAGAAGTGATTCACTGTTACGGGAAAGTGCGAAAAGATCTGCTGGATACATCCGGAATTTATAACCAGGATCTGAAAAAACATACGCATAAATTAAGATTTGTTCGCAGAATCAAACTGAAAACCACCTGAATTTAGATATCAAATAGATTTATAGTATTAATTTTAGTTAATATTTAGATGTTATCTATCGGATTATAGAAAGCTTTACCTGAAAATCCGTATTTTTGCAATTCAAAACAAAAGTATTATCAGGAAATTTTGGAACATACTCATGCTGCTTGTCTTTGTGAATTTCATCGCAATGCCGACAGTTGCTGTTGTATTCGGTTTCGAACTTCCCCAAACAAATGTCGTAGTTGCTGAAGAGGAATCGCACGCCGGTTCCGTTGTTTACGAGAAGATTATTCCGAAAACCATCAGTATTTACGATTTTCTTGATTTTACAGAAGCTCAGAGCAGATTACTTTCTATAGTAAATTATGATGAGCGCATTCACTTATCTCCTTACCTCAGTATTTTTTCTCCTCCTCCGGAGGCATAATTTTTCGACGTTCCATCAGCTTTCCGACAGGTTATTACTTCGTCACGGCTGATCATCTTCTTAAAATTATCACGGAAAGACCTGCACTTTCAGCAGATACGTCCTTCCTAACAGAAAAAATATAATCAAATGAAAAAAGCAAAAAGCTTATTTGATGGAATTAAAGAAAATCTTCCATCAGGAGTAGTGGTATTTTTGGTAGCTCTTCCTCTATGTCTTGGAATCGCTTTGGCTTCCGGTGCACCACCATTATCCGGTATTATAGCAGGAATTATCGGCGGAATTGTAATCGGTACTTTGTCTAATTCTGCCATTTCGGTTTCCGGACCCGCAGCAGGTCTTGCTGCAATTGTTCTTACTGCCATTACAGATCTCGGCGCATTCGAATTGTTTCTCTGTGCAGGTCTTATCGCAGGTCTTATCCAGTTAATCCTCGGTTTTGCACGTGCCGGCAGTATTTCTAACTATTTTCCGAACTCGGTAATTGAAGGGATGCTTGCAGGTATCGGAGTTATAATTATCCTTAAACAAATTCCTCACGCATTAGGTTATGATGCTGATTTCGTAGGAAATGAAACCATTTTCAGTGACGGTTTCGGGCTGAGTTCAATCGGTGCATATTTGTCGAATTTGGTGTCGGCAATTCATCCGGGAGCTGTAATCGTTACCGTGGTTTCACTTGCCATTTTACTTCTTTGGGACAAAATTCCTGCCCTTAAAAAGCTGAAGATGTTGCCGGGAGCGCTGGTAGCAGTAATCGCAGGTATTGTTCTGAACGAAATTTTTAAAGCAAGCGGCAGCGCACTGGCTATTACTCCTGCTCATCTCGTAACGCTTCCTGTACCTCAGTCGGCAGAAGATTTTGCAGCCATGGTTACCATGCCGGATTTTTCAGGTTTCATGAATTCACAGGTGTGGATCGTTGGAGCAACCATCGCAATTGTAGCATCTATTGAAACTTTACTTTGTATTGAAGCGTCAGACAGACTTGATACAAGAAGAAGAATTACAGATACAAACAACGAACTCCGTGCACAGGGTATCGGTAATGTTGTAAGTTCATTAATCGGTGGTCTGCCTATTACTTCTGTAGTGGTGAGAAGTTCCGCGAATGCTACAGCAGGAGCAACCTCAAAGGTTTCTACTGTTCTTCACGGGCTGCTTTTGCTACTGTGTGTATTAACTATTCCGTTCCTGTTAAATCTTATTCCTCTTGCCACACTGGCAGCAGTACTATTACTGGTAGGTTACAAGTTGGCAAGCCCGGTAAAAATCAAAGAATTTTCGAAAAAAGGTAAGTTTCAGTTCATTCCTTTTATCGCGACGATTATCGCAGTGGTTTTCACCGATCTCCTTACAGGTGTTGGTATCGGACTGCTTATTTCCATTATCTTCATTCTGCAGGGTAATATGAAAAGAGCGTATTATTTCAGCAGGGAAGAACTCAGCGATGCGGATGAAATCACATTGAAGCTTGCTGAAGAAGTATCATTTCTGAACAAGGCTGCGATCAAAAAAACCCTGAAAAACATTCAGCCGGAATCTAAAGTGACAATCGACGCGAAGAGTACATCATATATTGCGACCGATGTATTGGAACTAATCCAGGATTTTGCCAACGTGAGAGCAAAAGAAGAAGATATTCAGGTGGAATTAGTCGGATTCAAAACGAATTACGCAGAATTCTCATCAGATCAACATTCAAACATCAGTATTGAACACAGAAGAGCAATGTAACAAATAACCAAATTTATCAGAAAATATAATGAAAGCACATACATCAGAAACTCAATCAACCATCACACCGGAAAAAGCACTTCAGTTTTTGAAGGAAGGTAACCAGCGTTTTGTAAGCAATCTTAAATTTAACCGTAACCTTCTTGAGCAGGTAAACGACACACGCGAAGGGCAGTGGCCTTTTGCTGTGGTACTGAGCTGCATCGACAGCCGTACATCGGCAGAACTTATTTTTGATCAGGGACTTGGAGATATCTTCAGCATCCGGATTGCAGGTAATTTCGTAAACCAGGATATCTTGGGTTCTATGGAATTTGGCTGTAACGTAGCAGGTTCTAAACTGATTGTGGTCCTGGGTCATACAAAATGCGGTGCCCTGAAAGGTGGCCTTGATGCAGATAAGATTTCGGAACTTGGTATGGATAATCTTAATCACCTGATTTACCGTTTCGAGCCGATTATCGATGAAGTTATTGAAAACGGCGAAGACAGAAGTTCTTCAAATGGCGATTTGCTGGAAAGGCTTAACAATCAGAATATTCGTCAGACGATTGAAGACATCCGTCATGGAAGTTCCACGCTGCGTAAAATGGAAAAAGAAGGAAAAATACTGGTTGTCGGCGCCAATTATGATGTCGAAACCGGAGCAGTAAACTGGCTTTAAGAGCAGGTTTGTTTTAGTAGTAGTGAAGGGAGCCGTCTCATTAGTGAGGCGGTTCTTTTTGTCTCTATTTGAATTGATTGAAGGCAGCATTTAGAAATGGCTAATTGTTTGTGATGCAATTCTTTATCGATATTGTCAGTGGATAACGACTGTATTTTTTAGAATGCCGGTATTTTTATTCGACCACATTTCGTCCTGGCAGGTTGTATTATAAACAAACCGCCTCAGCATTAAGTTGAGGCGGCTGCTTCATTATTCTAAAATCCGTTTCCGTTCCCGCTTTTCAATGTAATCCAAAACTGCATCTTTGGTGGTCAGCCAATTTCTGCCTTCCTTGAAAGCATCAATCTTTCCTCTTCGCGCCAGCAAACTCACATACTCCTGCCCGTAAGGAACTTCAGGCTCTTTTACAATATCGGATATGTTCCGGTACTGGTCGTAGGTATTGTTCAAAGAGGACAAATAGATGTCCAGACTCCGTTCTACTGCCTGCAAAATCAGCAACAGAAGTTTCGAATAATCACCATTATTTGCCTGATTCAGCGCATCGTAATACTTTTTACGGTCGTTTTTCAGGATAATAGCGGGCGGAAAACCTTCTTTCATCAGCAACAGATTGAAAGTGAGTCTTGCCGTTCTTCCGTTTCCGTCGAAAAATGGGTGTATCCACACAAATCGATGGTGAAAAATTGCAGATTTAATCACCATTTGTAAATCTGCAGCATTCACCCAATCAATCAGTTCAGCCATCAGTTCTTCCATCACCAAAGCATTGGGAGGTGCGAAGTTCGCTCCGGAAATCCTCACGCCTGAAGTTCTGTACATACCTGCAAAGTCTTTTTCAATTTTTTGCAGAACCAGGTGATGGATTCTAAGAATATCGGTTTTGGTAATTTCATAGTTATCCGATATTAAAGATTCCACAAATTCAATCGCTTCCTGGTGATTAATCGCCTCAAAATGTTCCCGAAGAGATTTTCCTTTGATGGTAAAACCTTCTTCCAAGACCATTTTTGTCTCCTGCAATGTGAGTGTATTTCCTTCGATGCTGTTGGAATTATAGGTCCATTCCAGCGAAAGACTTTCTTTAATACTCCTCAATGCGTAGTTTGGAATAGGGCGCAGTTTATCCAGTTCAGCTTTTTTCTGCTGAATTCTTTCAAGGTGTTTTTCGAGACCCTCAAACTGATATGGATAATTTTGCCATTTCACCCCACAAAGTTACAATTTTTATTTTAATATCGGATAAAACTATAATTAAGTCTATCCGATATTAATAATTGAAAATAAATAGCAATCCCAACTGAGATTGCTATTTATATCTTATCGAATAGGAAAACTATCCCTTCACTTCCACTTTCAAAGCCAGCTCATCAAGCTGCTCATCGGCAATTGGACTTGGTGCATCAATCATTACATCGCGGCCGGAATTGTTTTTCGGGAAAGCGATATAATCGCGGATCACTTCATTACCGTCAAGAATCGCTACCAGTCTGTCGAAGCCGAAAGCCAGACCTGCGTGTGGCGGCGCTCCGTATTTAAAGGCATTCATCAGGAATCCGAACTGAGCTTCCGCTTCTTCCTTGGTGAATCCAAGGAGATCGAACATTTTACTTTGTAGCGATCTATCAAAAATTCTTACCGATCCGCCACCGATTTCATTTCCGTTCAAAACCATATCGTAAGCGTTGGCTCTGACTTTTCCGGGATCGGTTTCCAAAAGATGGATGTCTTCCGGTTTTGGTGAAGTAAACGGATGGTGCATTGCGTGATAACGGCCGGTTTCCTCGTCCCATTCCAGAAGCGGGAAATCCACCACCCAAAGTGGAGCGAATTCATCACCTTTTCTTAGTCCTAGTTGGTTTCCAAGTTCCATTCTTAACGCGGAAAGTTGCGTTCTCACTTTATTGGTATCGCCGCTCATCACGAACATCAAATCGCCCGGTTTTGCACCAAATTTTTCCGTAATTTTCTTTAAAGAATCTTCGTCGTAGAATTTATTGACCGAAGAAGTGACCACACCGTCATTTTGGAATTTAATCCAAACCATTCCGGAAGCACCAATCTGTGGGCGTTTTACCCAGTCAATAAGCGCGTCGATCTGTTTTCTGGTATATTCTGCGCAACCTTCAACATTAATTCCGACTACCAGTTCAGCATCGTCAAATATTTTGAAATCTTTTCCTTTTGCAAGTTCATTCAGTTCCACGAATTCCATTCCGAAACGGATGTCCGGCTTGTCGTTTCCGTACTTTTTCATCGCTTCATCGAACGTCATTCTCGGGAATTTCCCAACCTCTTTTCCGGAAATATCTTTGATGAGTGCCGCAGTCATTCCTTCAAAAATTTCGAGAACATCTTCCTGTTCCACAAACGCCATTTCGCAGTCGATTTGTGTGAATTCCGG
>JAEWOM010000193.1 GCA_023399675.1 Bacteroidota bacterium | reverse complement strand
GACTCGGACAGCCGCTGCATGCATTTGATGCGGATAAAATTGCAGGAAAAAAAGTGATAGTCGGCACATCTGAAGCAGGAACGAAATTTCTGACTTTGGACAGTGTAGAAAGAACGCTGAATGGATCAGAACTGATGATTAAGGATGGAAATCATACACCTTTATGTATGGCCGGCGTTTTCGGTGGTTTTAACAGCGGAGTCTCCGGTGAAACCACCAATATTTTTCTTGAAAGTGCCTACTTCGATCCGGTAGTAATTCGGAAAGCTGCCAAAGCACACGGACTGAGTACCGATGCTTCATTCCGTTTTGAAAGGGGAGTCGATCCGAATAATGCCAGAACGGCCATTACCCATGCAATCAAACTGATTCTGGAAATTGCCGGAGGAACTCTGAACGGCGGACTTCTGGAGCATTATCCCAACAAAATTGAAGATCATTATATCATCCTTCGTTTTTCTAAAATAGAGCAGATTCTGGGCTCAAAAATTCACCGTGAAAAAGTGAAGGAAATTTTGAAATCTCTCGAGATCACAGTTCTGAATGAAATTCCGAACGGTCTGGAAATTTCGGTACCTGCATACCGTGCCGATGTAACCCGTGAGATCGATGTTATTGAAGAAATTCTGAGAATCTACGGCTATAATAAGATTGACACGCCCAAAAAGTTTTCTTTTTCACATGTGAAACTCATGTCGGAAGAGGGACAGGAAGCCTTGGAAAATCAATGGGCACAGACACTGCAGAGCCAGGGTTTTGCTGAAGTGATGAACAATTCATTAACACAGGTAAAAGACGAAACCGATGCCGTAAAACTGTTGAATCCACTCAGTAACGATCTTGCGTTTATGCGGAAATCGCTGCTGGAAGGGCTTTTGCAGAACGCTGCATACAACATTAACCGTAAATCTCCGGATCTGCGAATATTCGAATTCGGAAAAATTTATCATAAAAAAGAAGGTTACGAAGAAAGAAAACAGCTGGCCCTGCTCACAACGGGCAGAGATTTGTCGGAAAACTGGCTTATGCCAAAATCCGTTTCCAGTTTTTACAATTTGAAAGGGTATCTCTATACGCTCCTGAAAAGACTGAACATCAGTTTTGAGGAAAAACCACTGGATGATGCACGATTTTCTGACGGGCTGAACATTCTGTCGAAGGGAGAAACGATTGCCCGCATCGGCAAAGTTCACAGCGATTTGCTGAAGGATGCTGATGTTGATCAGGAGTGTTTCTATGCGGAAATTGAGCTCGAAAAAGCGCAGGAACTGCGCAAAGCCGGCAGCTTCAAATTTGCAGACATCCCGAAATTTAACCGAATCCGCCGCGATATCGCACTGCTTCTGGACAGTGATATTCGTTTTGGTGAACTGTATTCAGCTGTAAATAAGGCCAATGTAAAACACCTGCAGCGCGTGAATCTTTTTGATGTGTATGAAGGAAAGAATCTTGCAGAAGGCAAAAAATCCTACGCTTTAAGTTTTGAACTGCTGGACCGCGATAAAACCTTAGAGGAGAAGGAAATTTCAGAAACGATGAATACGCTAATCCGCCTGTTCGAAAAAGATTTTGGTGCACAACTCCGATAAAATAATTACACGGATTTTCCGTTAATATGAATTAGTATAAAATTATGAAGAAATATCTGACAGCTGTTGCTGTTTCCCTTATTGCCTTATCCTGTACAACAACCTCGGGAATTCCGAAGAAAATTACCAATCAGCCTGTTCTCACAGGAACTGAGTGGCAGCTTGCAGACCAGGTAAAAGGCACTGTACCGACCATCGTTTTCGAAGATCAAAAAATCAGAGGAAATGCCGGATGCAACAGGTATTTCGGAAATGTAACACTGGATCCGGTAAACGGCGGATTTTCTACATCAAACCTTGGCTCAACAAAAATGGCCTGCCAAAATATGGAAACGGAGGCCAATTTTTTAAGTATGCTGCCGAAAGCGAATAAATACAGGGTTTCCGGTAATACGCTTGAACTTTTCGACAATCAGCTGCTTTTGCTGAAGTTTCAAAAAACCAAATAATTAACTGATTTTATATTGAAGTTGACCATTTGCTCATTTCGGTCAATACTGATAGACGAAATTCTGATTGTTGTTAGTCAGCCGGATCTGTACGGAATTGTGCCCGCTGAGCTGCATTGACTGTAAATCAAACGACTTTTCCTTTAGAAAAACTGCAAGACAAAGCTCATCGTTTTCCAGTACAAATTTTACTTTACGCGTTGCCGGTGTAGAGGTGTAATCAACAGCGCCGTCGGAAACCAGTCTGGGAATCCAGGAATTTCCGTCGCATCCGCTTGCAGTATAAAGTACAGTAAAGCAGTGTGCACTTAAAGTAGTTTGCTGAATATTGACAGAAACAAGAGATGTAGCATTAAACAATGCTACATCCTGTATAATATCATCTCCGCAAGGTGCTTGCTGAACAGGTAATTCTTCGATTTGATTGGAAGTACATCCAATTGTCACGAGTGCAAAAGCTGCACAGAAAATCCGGAAGATGAATGAGGAAAACAAATTACTCCACTGTTTCGTCCTCTTCGTCGTATCTCGCGAGTTCTTCATCACACCATTTAAAAGCCTGCTCCACAACTTTAGTTGCTTCATCAGCCATGGTTTCTTCATCATCACCTTCAAGATCATCGAGCCATTCCACTTCTTCTTCTTCCACATTCAGGATAAAACGTGGATATTCGGTGTGTACCACAAAAAGATCTTCAGGCATTTCTGTATTGTCTGCCAATAAAAACTTCGGTAATTTCATTTTTG
>JAEWOM010000159.1 GCA_023399675.1 Bacteroidota bacterium | reverse complement strand
GCTATTACACCGTAGAGACTGTCGGCAACGAGATTCAGATTCGCGGTGTCCATTTTTCTCGAAGCAGCAATCTTTCTTGAAAAGTCACTCCATATGTCGTTCAGCATAGTTGAAAGCTGTTCCCGGTTTTCTTCGGACATATCATCTCGCATATACGGTTCTACTGCTGCTTTGAATTTTCCGTGCCGGATGATTTCTGTACCGATGCCGTACTTCTCCATAAAACTTTTAAGATACACCACTTCTGTACTCATTCCGCGCAGATCAATTCCGCCGGCAGGATGCAGGTAATATTGCTCCGCAACCGAGCCCAGATAATAGGACGATTGGTTTACATTATTTCCGTAAGCATATACAAATTTCCCAGATTTTTTGAAGTCTTCAAGCGCGTTTCGGAGGTCAGAAATCTGTGAAATTCCGCCTCGCAGCATATCAGCTTCGATGCTTATTCCTTTAATTTTTGAGTCGGTTTTTGCCTTTTTTATCGCTTCAATCAGGTCAAAATAGAGCACTTTTTTTTCTTTTGTACCGAAAGAAAAGAAGCCTTCCTGATCTTCCGTGGGACTGTCGAGAATGACCGTTTTGGAATCAATTGTAAGCACAGAATTAGATTTTACGTTAGGCTTACTATCGCCTGAAGCCGCGCTGACAACCAGAAACAGGATAGAAAGCACGAAAAACATTCCGCCAACTAAAAGAATTGCAACTATATTTGCCATTACGGTTTTGAAAAAATTTTTCATCGGATATTTAAAACATTTAGGGATATGTCGTCATACGAAGTCGTTTTGTTACTGGGCAGTAATTTGGGTGACCGAAAAAAGAATATTGAAGATGCTGTTACACTTCTCAAAGAAAACGGACTTGTATTTCTTAAAAACACACAGATCGTTGAAACTAAACCAATAGAGTTTGCGAGTAGTAATTATTTTTGTAATTTTGCTGCGGTTGTAGAGACTGATTTTTCGCCAATGCGGTTACTGATACTTGTTAAGCAAATTGAGGTACAGTTGGGAAGAGCCCGGGATTCATCCGAATTAGGTAAGTTTATGGACAGAGTAATCGACATCGATATTGTTAACTATGGCAATTTGCGGTTTTTTTCAGATCGACTTACGATTCCACATAACAGGCACTTTCAAAGAGAATTTTCTGTCGAACTGCTGAAAAAGCTGAAAACTAAAAAACATAAGTTATGAGATTAAATCTATTGCTATTAATGGCACAACAGCAACGGTGATTGAAGAAATCAACAGAGATTTTGAGGGGATTGAATTTGAACTGGACAGTGACAGAATCAGACCTCAGTCTTTTGAAAAACTGAACCATGCTGCAGACGTGATTAAAACTTTGGACGGAGCAGGTCAATATCTGGTGATTGGTGCAACCGACACCCGTGGATCTGACGCGTACAACCTTAATCTGTCTCAAAGAAGAGCAAATGCTGTTGTAAAATATCTAACCGGCCGTGGCGTTGCTTCATCAATGCTCATTGCTGAAGGTAGAGGAGAAAAAGACTTGAAATATCCGGAATGCGAACCTGCAACAGACTGCGAAGAATGGAAGAGCGAAGCAAACCGTAGAGTATATTTTCAGGCAAGATAACTAAGAATTAAATTATTTCGAATAAAAAATCAGAAAAAATGAAACAAAGTAGAACAGTTCTAGCGTTAGCCCTGGCATTACCAGGAGTCTATTTCGCACAGGATTCAATCGTCGTGGCGACGCAGGAATATCCGAACACTTTCAGTTCAGGATCGGCTTACGTACAGCCTTTCACACAGGAATCAAAAAGATTCAACGACTGGTCAATATCTGCCGGTGCAGGTGTACCATTGATGCAGACTGCAGATCTCACATCACTTAAAACCGGTAACGGTGCAGGTGATAATGTTTTTGGATATTCCATGTATGTGAGTGTTGACAAAGCAATTACACATGCTTTTGGTCTGAAACTACAGTACGACCGCGGTGAAACAAGACAAGGATGGTTTAACACCAAAAATGCTGATGCTCCTACTACTGGAACTGCTTACAACCAGGTAGGTGCGAGAACGCAGTATGATGCGATCTCTATCCTTGGGGATGTGAACTTCTCCAATCTTCTCAGAAGAGTGGATAACAAGTCTCCATACAGATGGGCACTTCATGGTTATGCAGGTATCGGTACATTGGCTTACAGAGCATATCGCGAAGATATCAGCGGCCAGGCACTTGTTACTGAAGTGAAGCCTTTCTCTTTATTGAGCTCAATGTTCGGACAGGCTGGTGCTGCTTTAAAATACAAAGCTAACCGCAAAATCGATATCGAAGCAAGAGCGATGTACGTAGTAACAGGAGATGATGAATTTGATGGAGGTGGTGCTGCTTACAGTCCAATTAACATGAGAGCAGATCAAATTTCTGACAACTTTTTAAACTTCCAGTTGGGTCTTACTTACAAAATTGGAAAACACGAATCTCACCTCTTCTGGCACGATCCTTTGCAAGAAATCTACTACAAACTTGATGTTTTGGCTGAAAGAAATCAGGATGTTGAAGTTTGTAAGAGTGGAGATGGCGACAACGACGGTGTTTGCGACGATTGGGACAGACAGCTTGATACACCTGCAGGTGCAAGAGTTGACGGTGCCGGTGTTGCGCTTGATACTGACCTTGACGGTGTAATCGACCTTTATGATGAGTGTGTAACTGTACCTGGTCCGGTAGAAAACAATGGCTGCCCAACTACACCAGCTTTAGGTACCGGAACTGTTACTGATACCACTGTAAACCTGGAAGGGATTGAGTTCGACCTTGATTCAGACCGTATCCTTGATTCCAATACGCCAATCCTGAACAATGCTGTTAACTACATCAACAGCACGCCGGGAACTTACAAAGTAATTGGAGCTACCGATACCAGAGCAAGTGACGCTTACAACCAAAGACTTTCTGAGAGAAGAGCTAACAATGTTAAGAACTATCTTGTAAATAAAGGTGTAGAAAGCAGCAAACTTAATGCTGAAGGTAGAGGTGAAAAAGACCTTAAATATCCGGAATGTGAACCTGCTTCTAAATGTCCTGAATGGAAAAACAGAGCAAACAGAAGACTATACTTCGAAGCAAACTAAGATCGGTATAGATTTTTAGTAGAAGCTGCACAATATTTGTGCAGCTTTTTTTTTGTACGTTTTTGTTTGCTTACTTTTACTGCATGGCTGCACAGCTCGATTACCACAAACTGAAATATCAGATTCTTCAGCATTTCTGGGGTCACGAGAATTTTCGTGAATTTCAGGAAGAAATCATCGATTCCATAATTGCCGGAAAAGATACCCTTGCCCTGCTTCCTACGGGCGGAGGAAAATCCCTTTGCTACCAAATTCCTGCGCTGCTTTTGGAAGGAACAGCCATCGTTATTTCACCGCTGCTGGCCCTGATGAAAGACCAGGTGCTGCAACTTCAGCGTAAAGGAATTGAAGCAGAATATCTTTCTTCAGAACTGGACGATTATGAAGCTGATAACGTCTTTGCGAAATGTCGCGAAGGGCTGGTGAAAATTCTGTATGTCTCGCCCGAAAGATTAACCAACAGAACATTTCTGGAAAATCTGCAGGACATTCAACTGTCGATTATCGCAGTTGATGAAGCCCACTGTATTTCGGAATGGGGCCAGGATTTCCGGCCAAGCTATCAAAACATTCTCCATTTCCGTGAAATTCATCCGCTGCCCTGTCTGGCACTCACAGCAACTGCAACTGATTCGGTATTAAAACAAATCAAGGAACGGCTGGGGCTTAAAAAACCGGCAATCTTTCAGAAAAGTTTCAGACGTGATAACCTGATTATCATCCCTGAAAAAATTGCGGATAAATATCAAAGAATTTACGATCTCCTTCAGCATCATCAGGAAAGCGGGCTCATTTATACCAGAACAAGAAAGGAAGCTGAAGAATTGGCAGGCTTTCTTCAGAGCCGAAATATGACCAATGTCGAATATTTCCATGCCGGGCTGCCTGTCCAGCAGAAGAATCAGCGTCAAAACTGGTGGCAGCACAGTCCGAAAAATGTACTTGTATCAACAAATGCTTTCGGAATGGGAATTGACAAGGAAAATGTTGGCTTTGTCATTCATTATTCTCCCGCCGCAACAGTAGAAAATTATTACCAGGAAATCGGCCGCGCCGGACGCGATGGAAACCAGGCATTTGCCTATCTGTTCTGGAATGAACAGGAACTTCTCCGTTTTGATGATTTCCTGAAAAGCCAGATTCCCGACAAATCAGAGTTTATTCGAATAATCACGCACCTCTACTCTACTTTTCAGGTTGCAGAGCACGAACTGCCCGAAAGTCAGTTTCAGCTTCATTTGCAGCGTCTTAAAAACACCACCAAACTGTATACAGGCAAAATCACTGCTGTAATGAATTTCCTGCACAATCAGGAGTATATTTTCTGGCAGCCGCACAAAAGCCAGTCGACACTGGAACTGAAGATAAAGCCCGACGAAATCGACTTACTGCCAAGAAAAGACTCCTATTTTGTAGAACTGCTTCTGCGTAATTTACCCGGACTCAATACGCACCGCGTCAGTTTCAACGAGACTGCGTTATGTAAAAAACTCAATACCAATCCACTTCTACTGAAAGAGCGTTTTCGGGAACTGGCTCAGCAGGATTTTCTGGAATATCTGGACGGTTCTGCAGGCACTGTGCGTTTTCTGAAGCACAGAAACGACAATCTGGTCGAAGGAAAACTTTGGGGCCTGTTTCAGGAAATACAGAAAAATAAAGTGAAAAAATGGGAAGAAATGAAATTCTACCTGCGGAACAGCGACTACTGCAAAATGAAGCTCATTCTCTCCTACTTTGGCGAAAAATCTCCCAAAAACTGTGGAAAATGCTCCGTTTGTCTGCGTTCCGGATTAGTGAATGGCAGAAAAACAGCTGACGAAATATTGCGCATTCTCGCACAAAAACCTGCGACTGCGGACGAACTGGCCATCCAGCTGTTTCATGAAAAAAAAGAGAAAATTCTCGAAAACCTCATCATATTACTCGATACGGGAAAAGTGAAGATGCTGAATTTCAGAACTTATACACTCGCCTGAATTCAAATAATTATTCCGGTGAATCATTTGTTGAATAACAGCCACGACTCCCCTATTATACATTGCATCAATCCTTAAATAGCTATATTTTTGCAGCATGAAACCTCTGAAAGTAGTCTTTTTCGGTACGCCGGATTTTGCAAAATCTTGTCTGCACTCTATTCACGAATCGCTTCATCAAATCGTGGGTGTGGTAACTGTTCCTGACAAAAACAGCGGACGTGGACAGAAAATCACTCAGTCTGCCGTGAAGCAGTATGCAGCAGAACACCATCTGACGATTTTTCAGCCGGAAAAACTCAGAAACAAGGAATTTCTGTCGCAAATGAAAAATCTGGAGGCTGATGTTTTCGTCGTTGTTGCTTTCCGTATGATGCCAAAAATACTTTTCGAAATTCCGAAATTCGGGACGTTTAATCTGCATGCCTCGCTGCTGCCTGACTATCGTGGGGCTGCACCAATTAACTTCGCAATTATCAACGGGGAAACCAAAACCGGCGTAACCACTTTCTTTATCAACGAAAAAATTGACGAAGGAAACATTCTGATGCAGAAAGAAACTGCAGTTAACCCGAAAGAAACTGCAGGTGAACTGCACGACAGGCTTCAGGAAATCGGGGCACAGCTGGTTGTGGAAACCTTGAATAAACTTTCAGACGGAAGTTTACAGGAAAAACCGCAGAAAGCAGTATCCGAACCGAAAAATGCATTTAAAATATTTAAGGAAGATACCCGAATCAACTGGAATCAGCCCGCAGAAAAAGTGTATAACTTCATCCGTGGAATGTCGCCCTATCCGGCTGCTTTCACCATATTAAGAATAGGTAACGATACTAAAACGCTCAAAATTTTTGCAGGAGACTTTACTGCAGAAAATCATCAAGAGCCGGCCGGAAAATCAGAAATTTCGAAAAACGGCTTTAGAATTTATACTGAAGACGGCGTTTATACACCTTCAGAAGTTCAACTGGAAGGCAAGAAGAGAATGGACGTGAAAAGCTTTCTGAACGGATTCAGAGATTTTGAACAAATCTCCATTTCTGCGGATTATTGAGACGAATACGGAAAAGGAAGTTCTTTCTGCTTTTTGCTGCAGTTCAAAAAGTCGCATAATCCTGTTTTACCTTGTTGCAGTTGAAACCGGTTCTTCACTTTGGAAAGTTCAGCAGCAAAATTTTCTGATTCAGGATTATATTTGGAATTTCTTTGAACAGTAAAAATATTGCTCTTTGCCCGGAAACTGTCTATTGCAAGCAGATAGGAAAACATCCACTTTTCTTTTAAAGAATTATTCTCCATATCCGGTATTCCAAGCAAATAAAAGTCACCGACTTTTTGGGTTTTCTCCTGAGCGATGTTCTGAAGCGCGTCTGAAACTGCTGCAAAATGTTTTTGGTCTGAATAAATAAAATGATAACTCCTTTCCAAATCGTCCGGACCATACTTCAACTTCAGGAAAACGAGGTAATTCCCTTTCTGCCCGTCAACTGCAAGTTCTCCATGCATCTTATCCTGCGCTTTAACGAATAATACGCAGCAAAGGAATAAAGGAAAGAAAACCAACCTGAACATCACTATTTATTTATAACTGCACCATTTCTGTTACTTCCACATCATAACCGCCAACCAAAGGTTTCAGTGATGGGTTTTGCGAGATAACCCGAAATCTGTTTACACCTAAATTCTTTAAAATCTGCGTGCCGATACCGTAATCGCGGAAATTGGAGGCGAGCGTCGGTCTTTTTTCTGCACCATCCTGAAAATCGAGGAACTGCTGCAGTTTTCTAAGCGTATTCTCGTTGCTGGAAACGTTGTTAATGAAGATGATGGCACCTTTACCTTCCTCGTTAATCATGGTAGTCACTTTTTCGAGCAGCGGCTTTTCCCCGGTTGTCAGTCTGCTCAGCACATCAAAGTATGAATTAGAAGCCTGCACTCGGACCAAGATCGGTTCATCTTCCACCCAGCTTCCCTTTGTAAGGGCAAAGTGAATCTGGTCTGTACTCGTTTCTTTAAATGCATAAAAATCGAAATCACCGTAGAAAGTCTTCACTTTTCTTTCCTCTATGCGCTCAATTAAATCTCCTTTCTTCAACTGATAATGAATCAGATCTTCAATGGAAACTATTTTCAGATCGAGTTTTTTGGCGAGTTCCATCAATTCGGGAAGGCGCGCCATGGAACCGTCTTCATTCATAATCTCACAAATCACACCGCCTTCCTTCAAACCGGCAAGTTTGGTGAGATCCGTGGCTGCTTCCGTATGACCAGCACGTTTCAACACACCTCCTTTCTTTGCACGAAGCGGAAAAATATGACCGGGCCTCATAAAATCAGAAGGTTTGGTTTTTTCATCCATGAGTGCCAGAATGGTTTTGGAACGGTCGCTGGCAGAAATTCCGGTTGAAACACCTTCGCCCAGCAAATCAACAGAAACCGTAAATGCCGTTTCCTTCGGATCACTGCTTCTGGAAACCATTACATCCAGACCCAACTCATCACAACGTTTTTCGGGAAGCGGAGTACAGATCAAACCCCGCCCGTGAATTGTCATGAAATTAATGATTTCCGGCGTTGTAAGTTCTGCGGCTGAAAGAAAATCGCCTTCATTTTCGCGGTTTTCGTCATCAACAACAATGATTACTTTACCGTTTTTCAGGTCATCTATCGCTTCGGGAATGGTATTCAGTTGGAATTCGGACATGCTAAAAGTCTCAAAGTTTACATAATTAGGGTCTCTGCATAGCTTTTTCACCAACTCACTTATCAGTAAAAAACGTAACAGTTCAGGCCGCAAAAATACTCATTTATACACGATATCAAAAGTGAAAAGGCACTTCCGTTTTTCTAATTTTAAGTATTTTTGTGGACTTTGATTCATCTTATGTTCAGAACTCTGGAAATTCCGAAAAAAAGCAAAATTAATCCTACAAGAATCCTGCTTACGCTTTCAGCCATCTGCGTTGTCATTATTCTTCTTATGTATGCCGTGGCACTTTTTCCACAGTCGTACCGCATAAAAGACAGAATTTTGGAAGCCACATTTCCGATGAATCTTACCGCAATCGCTCTGCTGATTCTGGCAGCGCTTTATTATATTTTGTTTTCCAAGAAGAAAGGTATGCTGACCGGCGAAATGGAACTACAGGATCACGGCTTAACCATTAACGGACAGCATTATGATATTGAGCAGATAGAAAAAATCCGGGTGATCGGCAATGATATCAAAGGAGAATTCCGTGGGTTTGTAAGCAAAGGAACTCAGAACCAAATCATTATAAAAACGAAAAACGGAGAAGAAATAACAACCGCATTCGAACAAACTGAAACCAACCGTTTACAGGACAGAAAGGAAGTGCTGCAAAGCTGGTATGAACAGGGAATACTTGCGGAAGCGAACTACCACAATATCATCAACAATACTAATTACTATTAGCGGAAAACAGCGAGAAACTTAAATTTCCATATTTTCTGGTATCCTGAAGATTCGGATGCTGCGGAATACTTTTCGCCTGATGTTCCAAAACTAAAAGGCCATCTTCTTTAAGGAAGTCATTATTTAGAATGAGCGCTAACAGCTCGTCGTACTTGCTTTTTTCCAGATTAAAAGGAGGATCGGCGAAGATAATATCGAACTGCTTTTTACCGCGGTTTTTCTTGAGCCAGTCGAACGCATCAGCTTTATTCACGCTGATTTGCAAAGACATATCCAGTTCAGCAGCAGTGTTAATGATAAAATTACAGTGTTTCACATTATTTTCCACCGCAGTTACATCTTCACAGGATCGCGAAGCAAACTCGAGTGAGATTGAACCGATTCCGGCAAAAAGATCGAGCACAGCAACCTGATCCAGGTCGAACCTGTTTTCCAAAATGCTGAAAAGCGCTTCTTTGGCAAAGTCGGTGGTAGGTCTTACGTCAAAATTTTTAGGTGCTGAAATTCTCTTGGCTTTCCAGCGTCCGGAAATAATACGAAACATGTTGTTCTTCTAGGATAAAATAAAATTTTTCTTCGGCACATTGTCGAAACTGATTCTCAAATGGCGCACAAACTTCCGGAGTTCTGAAATAAAGGTATTGTTTTCTGAGGTTTCCCCATACACATGAAAATGGGTTTCATTAATGCCGAAACCAATTTTACTCAGTGTGAACATAATAAAATACAGGAAATCCACTTCGGAATTCACATCCAGATTATTGTACAGCTGCACTTTTCTGTTGTGCAACGCCAAAAATTCGCACTGGTTTTGGTAAAGATTGATATGAATTTCCTTTCCTCCACGTGCCGAAATGGAATTCAGAAACTTTTCTCCGGAAAAATTAAAACGGGCTTCAGGATATTTTTCTTTGATTTTCAGATACTGTTCTTTCGGAAAAGTATAGTAAAACTGGACGCCAAATTTCTTATTCACCGACAGCATAAGTTCTTCATCAGGATGTACATCGGCATTCAATTCCACCATTTTACGACCGGCTTGATGATCGGCAAAACCTGCAGGTGCTATGGCAAAATGGTTATAGGCAGACACCACTGAAACCTGCGAAAAAGACCGCTGCAGCAGCATATCGAGTTTTTCATCAAGTAAATCGGGTGCACTTTCTTCGGATAAGGTCCATACGTCTTCCTGTGCAACACGGTTATTTTTCCTTGTCTGATACTGTAGCGAATCTTTGGCAAAAAGTAAATTGAGTTGTTCCATCGTAGCGGCGCAAATTTATTGAAAAAATCCGGACCGTTATTTTAACGGATTTTGGTTTAAAGGAAAACAGTGACAGAGCCCGACTGATCCAGATACAGTGCGTTATCATAAAATTCCAGGCCTTTCGCTTCAAGCGTTTCGCGAACCATGCTCTGCAGCGTACCGTCGCCAATTCCGTGGATGATTTCAATTTTCCGGACACCGCTTCTGAGGCAG
>JAEWOM010000045.1 GCA_023399675.1 Bacteroidota bacterium | reverse complement strand
GTAAATCAGGTTTTCGTCGTACGAACCTCCGCGCACCATGTACTGTGAGGAAAGTTCGGTATTCGAGTTCACCGACGGAAGTGTTTTGATCAGTCCTTCTATTCCACCCGAAACCGATGCGATCTGCGATGCCTGTTTTGCATCAATGGTAACATTGGTAACATCCTGTGTGGTTACTCCGCTTTTACGCTGGAAGACAATTTCATCAATTTGCTGACGTCGGATAGTATCCTGATCCTGAATCTGTGACAGAAATAACAGTGGTGACAGTGATCCTGCGAAAATAATTAGCCTTTTCAACCTGGTCGATTTTTTTTGAATTTCTAAAAATAGCAATTATTACCGTTTCCCTGCAATATTTTGGATCAGATTACGGCTTCACGCACTCTGGTGAGTTTTTGCAGCAGCGATTCCAGTTTATCCAGCTGCAGCATATTTGCACCGTCGGAAAGTGCGCACGAGGGATCAGGATGCGTTTCAATAAACAGTCCGTCGGCACCTACGGCAATTCCTGCCTTTGCAATGGTTTCTATCAGATCCGGTCTTCCGCCTGTTACTCCAGAACTTTGATTTGGCTGCTGAAGAGAATGCGTTACGTCCAAAATAACGGGCGCATACTGCTGCATGGTCGGGATTCCGCGAAAGTCAACGATTAAATCGGTATAACCAAAGGAATTTCCGCGTTCGATGATAGCGGTCTTGCTGTTTCCGGAGTCGGTTAACTTTTCCACTGCAAACTGCATGGATTCCGGTGAAAGGAACTGACCTTTTTTCAGGGTGACGCACTTCCCTGTTTTTGCAGCCGCGACCAGAAGATCCGTCTGCCTTACGAGAAATGCCGGTATCTGGAGAACATCCACATATGCTGCAGCCAAAGCAGCATGCTCATTTTCGTGAATATCGGTAGTTACAGGAATGTTGAAGGTCTCTCCTACTTTTTTCAGAATTTCCAGCGATTTTTCCTCGCCGATTGTTGTGAAGGAATCTACCCTGCTTCGGTTGGCCTTTTTGAAACTGCCTTTGAAAATGTACGGAATTTCGAGTTTATCGGTGATATTCAGCACTTTTTCGGCAATTTTCAGCGCCATTTCTTCGCCTTCGATAATACAGGGGCCGGCGATCAGAAAGAAATTTCTGGAATTTTTGTGCCTGATTTGATCCAGGTGTTCAATCATAATTTATTGATTATTTTCTCAAAAGTATTGATATTCCGCGAGGTAATCCTGTCTTTCAGGTTTTTTTTGCCGAGTACTTTTCCGAATTTTGAATCGAGCGTATTTCCTTTTGGGACCGTCCAGTAAAAAGTTTCACCACAGATTACGGCATATTCTACTCCTTTAGGTTCGCTCTTTTCAAATTCTTCAAGCAGTACATTTTCCATTCCGGATGCCGTCACGAACGCATAAATGTGCAGGTGTTCCTGTTTTTCAAACGGACAGTATTCGACAATGGTGCTGATTTCTGCTGCAGTTTTCAGGAAAAGGAAGGCTTCATATTCGAAATGTTCAGAAAGTGCCTGTTCAAGTATCTTTTTGAGTTCATCAGGTTTTTTTTCAGAACTGAACAGGATATTGCCTGTAGCAAGAACACTCGAAACATCCGTCATTCCGGCTTTTTCGAACTGTTTACAGATGTCTGCCATTTTCATTGATTTACCGCCGGTGTTGATACCCCTGAGAAAAGCACAATATCTCATTAGCTATAATTTTCAGGTAAATTTACCGGATTTTTTCGTACAGATTGTAATCGGTGCCGGAAGGTTTCAGTCGGTAGATTTTTTCGAGGACCTTATTTTCCGAATCCAGGTGATCGTCAATCCGGAACTCTTTCAGCAGGCGGTAATGTGCTTTGTAGTATTCCGCGTTTTCACCTGTAAAGATATCTTTATATGCAAGAATGTACTTCGGTTGTCGGTTTTTAACGGTGTTAATTTTATAGTTTTTCCGGTCTTTGATGATTTCACCCTGAATCCGTCTGTCAACGAGCCCCACTTCATCAATCGTTTTCAGTCCGGAGAAATACGGCACAAATCCAGCCGGTTCAAGAAATATCCACTGGTTTTTATCCTTTTCATACTCATCCAGAAAGAGTCCGATATTACGACGGTAATTCCATTCACCGTTTCCTGTCGCAATGGAATGCACAGTCTGAAAAGCGAGCATCGGTAAAATGTAAAAAACAACCAGCGCACCTGTCCAAAGCGTTCTACGGTGCTTTTGTTCCAGTACAAAAATGAGGACCGGTACAAAAAGCAGGATCTGTGGAACCCAGTAATACCAGTCGAATAAACTTCGCTTTGAAAGGAAGATGACCTGTTTTGCCCAGGCAAATATGACGATAATCAGCAGAATCAGATTGCGGGATTTCTTCTGTTTGAGCAGCATGACGGTGCATACTATTTCGAAAATCAGCACAATTATCGTAAACGGATTAAGATTTCCCGGTATTTTCAGCATGCCCCAGTAATTCCCCAGATTTGCGAAAAACATCTGCACCTGTTTACCGAAGCTGAAAGACTGTTCGTACGTGAGTCTTTTTGCTGTTATTGTATTATTGGCGATTTCACTGAAATAAAACCAGTTGAATGCAAGTGTCCCGAGCACGCCAAGCGCACCTCCTAAAACGAGTTTCCAGTTGATTTTTCGGTGCCAGAATGCGTCTGCGAGGAAGGTTATTCCCAGGAAAATAACGGTATCAATTCTCGTAAACATGATTAATGCCGGAAGAATGAGGAACGCCCAGTTTTTACGCTGATGAATGCCGAAATATAAAAGAGCCATTTCCAGAAAAAAGAGGATGCCATATTCCATCCC
>JAEWOM010000041.1 GCA_023399675.1 Bacteroidota bacterium | reverse complement strand
GGTAAATCTCGACAAAACGATTGTTAAACTTCAGCAGGAAAAATTTGAGGTTGAAAAACTCAAAAGCAATCTCACTGAAACACGGAATTCCGTAGAGGACAAAAGGGAAAATCTGCAGAAACTCAATCAGCAGCTGGAACAGAAACTGTTCAATTTCCAGAAACTGTACGAGGAAGAACATCGCAAATTGCAGTTTGGAAACAAGATCGAAGCTTTTATCGATTCCTATATCAAGGGAAAAGCACGAAAAGAAGTAGTGAAGGATTTTGTAAAAATCCTCGAGCAGGAAAAGTACCGTAAATTAGGTTCCGATAAAACCGAAAGCAAAAGGCTTCAGGTGGTGAAACGGAAAATAACGCAGCAACTGAAGAAAAAGGATGTGCAGGAAAAAATTGCGGAAACCACGGAGCAACTCGAAGTAAAAACCCAGAAGGAAAGAGAAGTTTGGATGAAAATCGGGCAGCGCGTGCGCATCGCAGGATCGACCTCAGTGGGAACCATAGATGCGATCCACAAAAACGGAAAAGTAACAGTGAACTACGGCGCGTTTAAAACGCAGATTGACGGCAAAGAACTGGAGCGCATTTAAATCCGCAGTTCGACTGGTCAAAGGTTTTGAAACAAAAAAAAGTCCCATTACGGGACTTTTTCGTTTTATATTGATTATTTTCTAATTCAACACCGGTTTCACAGTGTATCCTTTTTCGCGAAGCAGCGTGATTACGCCCTTATCACCGATTAAATGTCCGGCTCCGACTGCAAAAAGTGTGGGTTTTTCCTTCATCATACCCGGCATTTTTACAAGCCAGTTCACATTTCGGTTGTCGAGAAGTACCTGCTGCTGTTCTTTCGTCATTTGATCTTCGTTGTGCATCATGGCCGAAAGACCGGCGATATCCTCTTTCAGATAGAGGCTGAGCAGCTGCTCCGTCTGAAGTTTTGATTTTTCATAATTCTCCACCATTTTCAGCAGTTCAGCTGGAGAAAGATACTTACTGAAAGTTTCGGCCTGCATTGATATCAGTTCGAGTCCGTCAACTTTTTTGCCCTGGGCAACGGTTTTCTGCATGATTTCTAAATCAGACATTTTCAAAGCGGTCGGAGCACAGTCAAAAAATTTCATGCTCAGCATCGAATATAAAGCCATCGGCGAAAACTGATCCACATCTTCGAGTTTCATGCCGTAATCGGCGAGTCCTGTCCGGAAACGCGCCAGTTCTGCTGCGCTGTAGGATTCAGAAAGTTTTTTGTCGGCTATCAGATATTTCTGCATTTCGGCCATCTGCTTCAAATCGGTGAAGTTGATTTCGAGCACGGTCTGCTCGGTATTTTGCATAACGCGTTCCAATTTAGCGGGAAACACAAACTGATCCGCGCACATCATGTGAAAAGTACCGTACAGATAAGACGGTTTCTCCAGACCGTTTCCGGTGATTTCCCAAAGCAGTGTGGGATCAATATTTTCACTCTTTGCCGGAGTTGACCTTGTAGTACATGAAGTAAAAAGCGCAAAAACAAAAAGTAAACTGGTCCAAATCAGTTTTTTCATAATCAATAATTTTGATGGGTAAGCAGCGAATTTAGTAATTTGTTACCATGTAATGCCTGATAATTCTTCACATTTTTTGAAAAAAAAAGAATTGCCAAATCCAAAATCAACAGGAATAAAAAAAGCCGTCTGTCGACGGCTTTCTGTTAATCTATTTCTTCGTGCTTCAGGGTCTGCATATCTTTTACGGTGTACGGAATACTGTTCAGGATATACTCCATCGCTTCGATGCGTGCGGTCGTTTTTTTATTCGCTTTCAAAACTTTCCACGGAGCGAGGTCTGTACTGGTTTTTTCGAACATTTTTTCTTTGTACTCTGTATAGCTGTCCCACAGTTTCAGAGCATTCTGATCGACATCGCTGAATTTCCATTTTTTCAGCGGACTGCCGATAATCTCGCTGAACCTGCTTTCCTGTTCTGCTTTGGAGATTGAAAAGTAAAGTTTCAGCAGGTAGAATCCGGAATTCACCAGCATTTTCTCAAATTCATTCACCTGCTCCATAAACGTTTGATATTCTTCCTGCGTGCAAAATCCGTTAACAGGCTCTACAATCGCTCTGTTGTACCAGCTTCTGTCGAAGAAAACGATTTCGCCTTTTCTTGGCAGCTGATTTATATACCGCTGAAAATACCATTGCCCCACTTCGATTTCATTCGGTTTCGGGAGTGCAACCACCCGATGCTGACGCGGGTTCAGGTTTTCGGTAATTCTTCTGATGGCTCCCCCTTTTCCGGCAGCATCACGACCTTCGAAAATAATGACCACTTTTTTCTCATTGTCTACAGTCCAGTTCAGCAGTTTGATGAGTTCAGCCTGCAGCTTGGCCAGTCGCTTTTCATATTTTAAAAATTTTACGGCTTTGTCGGCATCAAGAACTTCATTCTGCAGCAGTGCATGCATTCCTTTCTTGTTATTCAGCACTTCTAATTGTTCAGGTGTATAATTCATTTTGTTTTTTCTGAGGTTAAAGATCGATTTGTTTTGCCAGTCTGAAATAGCGCTGAACGGTATTAGGATCAGGATTAAGATTTACTTTTGCCTGGTTTTTACCTTCATAGTCGAACAGTGAAAGTACATATCGGATGGCTTCCGGGCGTGCACGAAGTTTTTCGTCGGATTTTACGATAATCCAGGGTGCAAAAGCATTGTGCGTTCTGCTGAACATCTGGTCTTTGTAAAAGGTAAATTCGTCCCAAAGTTCCTGACCTTTTTCGTCAACCGGACTGTACTTCCATTTCTTCAGCGGATTTTTCAGTCGTCGGTTGAAACGGAACAACTGCTCTTCCTTGTTTACGGAAAACCAAAACTTGATGATGGTCGTTCCCGATTCATACAGCATATGTTCAAATTCCGGAACCTGCACCATATAGCTCTCATACTGCTGCGGCGTACAGAATCCCATCACGGGTTCCACCTCTGCCCTGTTGTACCAGCTTCTGTCGAAAAAAACGATTTCACCTTTGTTGGGAAGTTCTTTAATATATCTGCGGAAATTCCACTGTCCACTTTCCAGTTCAGTCGGTTTATTCAGTGCGACCAAACGCATTGCGCGGGGATTAAGATGCTCGATAAATCTTTTGATCGTTCCGCCTTTTCCGGATGCGTCGCGACCTTCAAAAATAATGGCAACTTTTCTTCCCGTATCCTGAATCCATTTTTGGAGATTGACCAATTCTCCCTGCAATTCCCGCAATTCGGTTTCGTAGCGGTATTTTTTTAATGCTGAAGCATATTCAGGGTTTTGAAACTGGTTTTCTTCGAGAAACTCCAGCAGGTCTTCCCTGGTTTTTACTGACTGTAAAGTTGTTGAATCCATAAAATAACGTTGTTAAAAAATTACCAAATAAAGTTACGCTGATTTGGAAAAAAATAAAGCCTTCGAAACCTGACATTTAGCATTTATGATAAATATTGATTTACCAACAAATTTGAACTTGAAATTTTTATCACTGATTATCAACATATTAAATAGATTTTATGAAATATTTCACTACTTTGTATTGCATATTACTACTAAAAAGATATATCTTTGTATCGTTAAGTTATAGTGATATAATAGAACTTGACCATCAAAAATGAAAATCAACAATTAAACGCAGCATTTATGAATACTGAAAACACAAAAGCGCAAATGCGTAAAGGAATTCTGGAATTCAGCATTTTAAGCCTGATCAACGGTAAAGAATTGTATGTTTCTGATCTGATGGGAGCGCTTGAACAAGGAAAACTG
>JAEWOM010000230.1 GCA_023399675.1 Bacteroidota bacterium | reverse complement strand
CTGTTTAAGAAGATTCAGACTGTCTTGCTGATCGCCAATATTCTCACGGTAGCTACAGGTTTAATCGTAAGCGGTGAATTTCGGGAGACGCTGAAAGGTTGGCCACTCTACACCTGCTTCACCTTATTAATCATCTCAATCGTCGTATTTTTATATGAAATGTACAATTCTGATACGATCCTGAATATTCTGACGTATTACCCGTTTTATGTTGCCTTTGGACTGTTGTTTATATATGCCGGACTTTTTCCCGTCATGTATTTCAGATTTTATATAGATTCTGATGTTGACAAAAAAATAGTTGAAATTTTGCTTTTTTCGGTTAATATTATTGGTTATTGTGGTATATTAGTAGGAATCTTTCTTGCCCGTAAGCGGGAGGCTCCAAAAGTAGACCATGGAATCCATTGACAGCAAACTATTCGTCATTATCGTAACAGTTATTCTGTTGATGCTGGTAATGATGCTGGCTTTGGTTTACAGTAAATTCCTGAGGAAAAAAGCGAAATTTATTATTCAGCAGAAAATTGAGCAGGCAAAATTCCAGCAGGAACTTTCAAAGTCTCAAATCGAAATAAAAGAACAGACGCTGACCTATGTCGGACAGGAACTACATGACGATCTTGGACAGAAATTGTCTGTTGCAAAACTGATGAATAACATGCTGGTCTCCAAAGTTCAGGTGGAACTGCAGGAAGACGTTCAGGAAATCAATAATATTATCGGTGAATGCATTCAAGATATCCGGAATCTTTCCCGGACATTTATTTCAGGTCAGGTAGAGTTCTTCGGCCTGATAGAAAGCATCGAACTGGAAGTAACCAGAATTAAAAAACTCAAAATTCCGGCTATTACCTTTGAGAACTCCGGTGAAGAATGCCGGATGCCTAAAGAACATGCTCTGATTTTATTCCGCATTGTGCAGGAATGTCTCAATAATTCGCTCAAACATTCCAAAGCTGCTAATCTTGTGATTAGAATTCAGTCCAATCCAAGGACAATTCTGATAAAAGTTGCAGATGACGGCGTGGGTTTTAATGACAATCGGTCTGCTGGCAGCGGATTATCCAATATGGAAAACCGGGCAACGGTTGTGGGAGCCAAATTCTCGGTAAAATCAGTCGTGGGAGAGGGAACTACCATAAACATCGCATACCAAAACGAAAAGTCAAATGGAAAAAATTAGAATAGCAATCGTAGACGATCATCAAATGGTTTCCAGCGCTTTGGAGAATCTGCTGAGTACCAACCCTGATTTTGAAGTGGTAATGACCTGCCCGAACGGTGACGCATTTCTTCAGCACCTCAAGAAAGGAGCAGAACCGCCCGAAATTGTGCTGATGGATGTCAATATGCCGATAATGAACGGTATTGAAACTACCCGTGAAATTACAAAGAATTATCCCGATGTGCGTGTTCTTGCATTAACAATGGAAGATGGTGAGGAAAACATCATCAAAATGCTTAAAGCAGGTGCCAAAGGATATCTGCTGAAAGACATGACTTCCGATGTACTTTTTGCCGCAATCAATACCGTACATAAGTATGGCTACCTCCACGCGGACGGACCAATTGCAGAATCTGCGCTCAAAGCAAAAACACAGCGGCTGGAAGCGCAGACGATTATTGCAGATCTCAAGGAAAAAGAAAGGCAACTGATCAAACTGTCCTGCACAGAAATGACTTATAAGGAAATAGCCTCGGTGATGAACCTGAGTCCGAAAACAGTGGATAATTACCGCGATCAGCTTTTCGCCAAACTGAACGTGCGCAGCAGGGTAGGCGTTGTGATGTTTGCACTGAAAAATAATCTTGACTGAAAAAAGGGGAATTTTCCCCTTTTTATTTCAGAAGGAGCTCTACCTTTGAATAGCTTTAAGGACGAGCACACCAATGATGATTTCAATTGCTGGTCAAATTTTGGTCGGCTTTTGCTTTTATGAACGTAACCGTTCTTTCAGTTGTTTCATCCCTTCAGTTGCCGAACATTTGAAACAGTTTTCGGAGCGTGCATATTGCTGCTCGAGCATTGGATCGATTACAAAAATTTCGCAATGATCCGGCACGTAATGTATTAATCCTGCTGCAGGATAAACCTGCATGGATGTACCGATGACGAGGAATATATCTGCAGTTTCCGCAATTTGCATCGCGCGGTCCATTTCCGGTACCATTTCGCCAAACCAAACGATATGAGGCCGAAGCTGAATACCTTCGAAATTAAGATCTCCGATATTAAGATCGTTTTCCCAGGGAATAATTTTGGTGTCGGAGTTTACGGGTCGTGCTTTCAGTAATTCGCCATGCAAATGCAAAACCTGCGTGGAACCTGCTCTCTCATGCAGATCGTCCACATTCTGTGTGATGATGTGTACGTCGAAATCTTCCTCGAGTTCTGCCAGAATACGATGTGCTTGGTTGGGCAGTACATCTTTCAACTGTTTTCTTCTCAGGTTATAAAAATCGAGTACAAGCTGCGGATTTCTGGCAAATCCTTCGGGACTTGCAACGTCTTCCACACGGTGATTTTCCCAGAGTCCGTTGGAATCCCGGAAAGTTTTGATACCGCTTTCGGCGGAGATTCCAGCACCCGATAAAACAACTAATTTCTTCTTCATAAATATTTTTACTTAAATATAACGAAATTTATTTGCTGCACCGGACTTCATATTTGATTGATTGTATTGTCTGAAAAATTTAATTCTCATTTTTCTTGATAAGTCCTTCAGTTAGCGATTTCCACTGAAATTTACTGCCGGCGATTATTCCGCCAACCGCAACCAGTAGATTCCGGACTTTTTCCAAGGCAGAAACATTCTCGGTATTCGGTTCTTCATTTCTACCGTGAACTTCTGCGAAAACGGTATTGTTCTCCCGTCTGATCATAAAATTAGAGGTCGCTTTATCACAGAAAAAATGGTTTGTTTTATCGCTTTCCTGCGTAGGATTTGCTGAAGGCCGCACCCTGATATAAATGCACGACTGATGCGGTTTGTTTTCCTCCTCAAATTTTTCGATGTTCACCCAGTCAAAACCGTCACCATCCACATTATGGAGTCCCGGAATCTTTATCCTGAAATAATCACCGACCTGCGGATTTCGCAGTAGCAAATCACCATTTTTGTCCCGCAATGAAAATGAAGCTTTTTCCTCTCCTGCAAACATTTCCCAGGAATTTACATCAAGGAATCGTTTCTTTACTGTTTCGAAGTGGTTGACGGCCATTTCTTCGGACTCAAGTTCAATTTTTGAAACCGTATCGCTTTTGGCACCACTGTACTGTTCCGGTATTTTATTTTTCATAAAAAAACTGCCTATTTTTCCAGGCAGTAATATTTGTATTATTTACTGAATTCTTCAATCATCCTTGCGTTGAAGGCTGGTAAATCATCCGGCTTGCGGCTGGTTGTAAGATTTCCGTCAGTTACCACTTCGGAATCTTCCCATTTTGCGCCGGCATTCTCCAGATCTTTCGAAATGGCTTTATAGGAAGTCATTTTCTTACCGCTTACCACCTCTGCATCGATCAATGTCTGCGGACCATGGCAAATTGCTGCTACGGGTTTATTATTCGTGAAGAAATCTTTTACAAATTTCACCGCATCTTTGTCAGCACGCACTGCATCGGGATTCAAAACACCGCCGGGGAGTACCAGTCCGTCATAATCAGCAGCTTTAACATCGGAAACGGTTTTATCTACTTTCACCGACGTGCTCCATTCATGATCTTTCATCGCTTTTATTTCACCTGCTTTCAGGGAAACAATTTCTACGGTGGCTCCCTCTTTTTTCAGCGCTGCTACCGGCTGTTCCAACTCACTCTGTTCGTAACCGTCTGCAGCCAATACTGCAATTGTCTTATTGCTTAATGTTGCCATAAATTTAATTTTTTAATACGAAAAAGGCAGCAAGAATGTTGCCGCCTTTATCATTATAAGTGATTATGTTTAAACTTTAAGAAAATTTTATAAATCTACGCAGGAATTGCCGGATCCAATTCTCTTTCCCAGTTTCTTCCTGCGGCGATTGCTTTTACGAAATCTGCCGGAGACCGGTCAATGATCAATGCCGAATCCTTTTTATCCTGCGGAATTTCGGTTTTATCCAGAAGCTTTTTTCCGGTTCCTTCGACAGCGATAGCTTTACAGTGCTTAAATGTTTCCTGGAGCAGATGTTTTGCAACTCCATGACTGATGACCTCTTCGGAAATTCCGTCCGGAACGAACATGGCATCAAAAACCACGGAGGTAACAGTAAGGAAATTCTCGTCGACTTTCAGTTCTGTACCGTCGCTTCCTTTAATTATGCCGCCTTTCGGAGCGATAATCTTGCACATGGCACCCTCTTTTTCCAGCGCGTCTTTATAACTGTTCAACGATGTTTCATCAACACCGTTATCGCAGATAACACCAATCACGCGGGTTTTGATATCTCCTTTGTTATGTGCAGTCATCGAAATTTTTTCCGATTTTTCCTTTACTGAATTGGCATCTTTAGGCTGATGATTTTTCGGATCTTCGTCGGCACCGATATTCTGGTTTACCGGCAGATCTACAGTTTCCGGAATCGTAATTCCGAGTTTTTCAGCTACTTTTTTGGCCACATCCTGATCAATCATATTAAGATTATGACATACGCGTTCTTTTACATGGTCATAAGTTACTTTACTCAACTCAAAAGCAAACGCTTCTATCATATGGCGTTTTTCATGTTTTGTGAGTGAATTCATGAACAGTTTGGGCTGACTGAAATGATCGCTGAAACTTTCACTTCTGTTCCTGATTTTATGTGCATCAATTCTTTCCGGAAAACTGGTGAATCCACCGTCTTTCATCATCGCCTGATAAGGACAGCCGCCGCCGAGGCTGTTCGGGTGGTATGCGGTTTTGCCTTTGTTCACCGTCATTCTCATATGCGCATCGCGCTGGTTATTGTGAACTGGTGCAACGGAACGGTTGATCGGAATTTCGTGGAAATTCGGACTTCCAAGACGTGAAAGCTGTGTATCGGTATAGGAAAAAAGACGTCCCTGAAGCAGCGGATCGTTCGTGAAATCGATTCCGGGAACGATGTGTCCCGGATGGAACGCCACCTGTTCGGTTTCAGCAAAGAAATTGTCAGGATTTCTGTTCAGTGTCATTTTTCCGACAATTTTTACCGGAACGAGTTCTTCAGGAATCAGTTTCGTAGGATCGAGCAGGTCGAAATCAAATTTAAATTCATCTTCTTCCGGAACGATCTGCAGACCGAGTTCCCATTCAGGATAATTGCCCTGTTCGATATTTTCCCACAGGTCGCGTCGGTGAAAATCGGGATCTTTTCCTGATATTTTCGTCGCTTCATCCCAGCAAACGGAATGAACGCCCAGTAACGGTTTCCAGTGGAATTTTACAAAATGGGATTTTCCTTCG
>JAEWOM010000179.1 GCA_023399675.1 Bacteroidota bacterium | reverse complement strand
GCAGAATTCAGAAAACCCGGGAAATGGTTTACAGAGCTTCTGTGCAGACACGCCGTCAATAGCGACATCGGTATTGAGAATCATTGAATTTTTTTCGATGATTTCTTTCTTACTGATCTTTTTCAACATTTGTTCTTCATCAGGTAAAATTTTGTAATTTGTATAGTCAATTTCAAGGTTGATTATTATGAGAAAATTTACTTTGCTGGACCGTTTACGTTACTGGTTTGATAACAGTTTGTCGCGTGGGATGGTCTCCATCATTATGTGGCTGGCTGTTGTTTCGTTTGCAATCGTTATTGTGGCTTCTCTTTTCGTCTGGATCTTCGGCTTACTTCCAGATGAAATGCAGGAAGGGGGATATAAAGAATCATTTTGGTAGACCTTTCTTCATGCAATCGATGCGGGAACAGTAGCCGGAAATGAGGCATGGCCTTTAAGGCTTGTCATGGTTGCAGTTACAATCGGTGGTATTTTTATTGTTGCGACCCTGATTTCTGCAATTTCCAGTGGTCTTGAAGATAAACTGGAAGATTTGCGCAAAGGAAATTCGGTGATCATCGAGAGAAACCATACCATTATTCTCGGCTGGTCTCCAAGAATTTTTATGATTCTCCGCGAATTGGTAGAAGCCAACCGCAGCGTAAAAAACAGTAAGATCGTAATCCTTGCAAACCGTGATAAAATTGTGATGGATGAAGAAATTCGTGACAGAATTGAAGAACTGCACGGAACACAGATCATCACCCGCTCCGGAAATCCTCTGGATCTTCAGAATATTGATATTGTAAATCCCCAGGATTCCAAATCGATTATCGTTCTTTCTCCGCGAGGTTCTTCCGATCCCGATTCTCAGGTAATCAAACAGCTGCTGGCGATAATCAACAGTCCGACACGCCGCCGGAAGCCCTATCATATTGTTGCTGAAATGCTGAGTTCAGAAAATGTGGAAGCTGCAAAAATGGTCGGAAAAGATGAAGTGGAACTGGTTGTCGCTGAAGATCTTATTTCCCGCATTACCGTGCAGACCGCACTGCAGGTTGGTTTGAGCATTGTTTACAAAGATCTGCTGGATTTTGGCGGCGCATCTGTTTACATCAGAAATGAAGAAGATTTGAAGGGCAAAACTTATGGTGAAGCTCTGCACGCATACGAAGATTCGGCGGTGGTAGGTATTGCCAACGAACGCGGAAAAGTGAAACTGAATCCTTCAAATGATACCGTTATCGGCGATTCTCATAAAGTGATTGTGATATCAGAGAACAATGAGCAGATCGCTGTCGCCGGTGAACCAGAAATTCTTGAACAGTTCATTCAGCCGACTATAAAAACTTCTGCGGAAGTTGATCATATCCTGATTCTGGGCTGGAATGCAAAAGGGGAGACCATCGTTCGCGAACTCGATCATTATGTGCTGAACGGATCTACAATTACCGTAGTAGCCGATGATGAGAAAGTCGAAAGACAGGTGAGGAGGTTTGAAGGCCGCCTCAATAATCTCACGGTTGACTACAACACGGGAAATACGGCTGACAGAAAATTCCTCAATTCTCTGAACCTGCTTTCGTACAACCACATAATCATTCTTTCATATGAAGATCTGGACCGGAATGAAGCCGAGTCAAAAACGATCATGACACTGCTTCATTTACGCGATATCGAATCAAAAAAACAGGAAACGTACAGCATTGTAAGCGAAATGCTGGATATCCGGAATCAGAAACTTGCGGTAATTGCAAAAGCCGATGATTTCATAGTAAGCGATGAACTGGCCGGATTGCTTATGACTCAGATTTCCGAAAACAAACTGCTCAGTACGGTTTTTGAAGATCTTTTTTCGGCGGAAGAATCCGAATTTTATCTGAAACCGGCTTCGGATTATGTGGAGACCAATCAGGAGATTAATTTCTATACGGTTGTTGAGGCTGCCAAGCGGAATAATGAAACGGCGGTCGGTTACCGAAAAATGAAAAATGCAATGGATGAGGAAAGTGATTTTGGTCTTGTCCTCAATCCGCTTAAATCAAAGAAAATTAAACTCCGCGACGAAGATCACGTCATCGTCCTGGCAAAACACTGATTTCTAATAAATCAATAGTAACTGACATCGGTTCAGTTTATTAGAGTAGTTGAGTTTTGAGTGATTAAGTTATTTAGTTTTAATTCTTTACCGAATTCTACCTAACATTTCTTAACTCCTCAGTTTGTCTGTACATGTGAAAATCGACTTCGGAGCATTTTGCGTTAAGAAAAAACCGCAGTGCAGCGTTAAAAAAGATTTGGTGTTTGAAGCGCTGCTAAAAATTCGGTTTTAAAGTCATAATCGTGAATCAGCGCAAGGTCAAATCTTTTAGCGAAACGAAGGTTTTTTTAGAAAAAAGATCCAAGTCTTGAACTTTTGGTTCTTTTGGTTCAAGCCAAAAGAACAAAGAAGTAATAAAGTTAGTATTCTTTTTCCTTGATGAAAAAGAATCAAAAAATCAAGGCGGTGCAAACTCCGGCTAAAATGCGCTGCGGCTTCCTAAAATCTGCAAAACTTGCGCGATTTGAAGAGAGTTGCTTCGTCAGAAGGTTGGTTGTCGCGCTTCGAACAGTGCAGATTTCTTAACGGAATCCTCCGCACATTTTTTAACGCCTCCTTTTGCAAGGCCGTTTTTAGAGTGGTTGAGTAGTTGAGTTGTAAGTGGTTTAGTTCTATTGTTTTTGATTTTCCACCGAATTCTACACGCATTTATTAACACCTCGACTTGTCTGTATTATTGAAAATCGACTTCGGAGCATTTTGCGTTAAGAAAAAACCGCAGTGCAGCGTTAAAAAAGATTTGGTGTTTGAAGCGCTGCAAAAATCCGGTTTTAAAGCCATAATCGTGAATCAGCGCAAGTTCAAATCTTTTAGCGAAACGCAGGTTTTTTTAGCAAAATGATCCAAGTCTTGAACCTTTGGTTCTTTTGGTTCAAGCCAAAAGAACAGTATGTGTTTTTCTAAAATGTTTACGGCAGAAGCATTGATAATCATTCTTTTTCCTTGATGAAAAAGAATCAAAAAATCAAGGCCGCTTTTTTTTAGAGTAGTTGAGTTTTGAGTGATTGAGTTGTTTAGTTCTTTTGAATTTGATTCTTCACCACAAGACCAGTTTAATTGCGATTTTCAACGTGCTTCGGCAACGAATTCAAAAAAGCGACCTTGGAATATTTGCGTTAAAAAATTTGGAATGATGAGCGTTAGAAATTATATCCTGTTTGAGTGGCGGCAGACACCGTTAATGAACGAAAACATCACCTTTCCGCCCGAGTTTGATAAATTTTAGTGAACCATTTCAAATTTTAGCAAAATTTTCCACAGTCTTGAACTTTTGGTTCTTTTGGTTCAAGCCAAAAGAACAGAAAATACTTTAGTACAATGATTCAGGTCTTTAAACCGCTGCGCGATCCGCCGGTTCCATCAAAAAATAAAAGCCAACAGAGAGGCAACTGTGGTTCTTTTGGTTCAAGCCAAAAGAACAGTGAATACTTACATGTAAAATAAGTCAGTCCATCAATCACTGAAAATCACCAGCAGTGCTCACAACTAAAAAAGTGAAAAATCCATTTACATTTTTTATAAAAAAACCGCTTTAAAACTATCTAAAAAACGAACTTAAACAGATAAACATCAATTTAATTCATTATCAATAAATTAAGTTTAAGAAAACCTCTTTCTACTCTCAATTAAAACCCCTACTTTTGCACCGTCAAAAAAGTATATGCAAAACATTAGAAATATCGCGATTATCGCACACGTTGACCACGGTAAAACAACATTGGTTGACAAAATTATCCACGCAACCAATATCTTCAGAGAAAACCAGGAATCAGGCGAACTGATTATGGACAACAACGATCAGGAGCGTGAACGTGGAATTACCATCCTGTCCAAAAACATTTCTGTAACGTACAAAGACACAAAAATTAATGTGATCGATACACCTGGTCACGCTGATTTCGGTGGGGAAGTGGAAAGAGTTTTGAAAATGGCTGATGGTGTTTTGCTTTTGGTGGACGCCTTTGAAGGACCGATGCCGCAAACGCGTTTCGTTTTGCATAAAGCGTTGGAACTAGGGCTTAAGCCAATTGTAGTAATCAATAAAGTAGACAAAGAAAACTGCCGTCCGGACGAAGTTCATGATAAAGTTTTTGATCTGTTCTTTAATTTGGATGCGACGGAAGAGCAATTGGATTTCCCAACATTCTACGGATCATCAAAACAGGGTTGGTTCAACACGAGTTTAGAACCAACAGACAGTATTCTTCCGCTTCTTGACGGAATTCTGGAACACGTTCCGGCTCCGAAAGTTGAAGAAGGAAATCTTCAGATGCAGATTACATCCCTGGATTTCTCCTCTTTTCTTGGTAGAATTGCCATCGGAAAAGTGGCGAGAGGAAGCATTTCTGAATCTCAGTGGATTGGTTTAGCGCAGGAAGACGGAAAAATTCTGAAAGGAAAAGTAAAAGAACTGTACGTTTTTGAAGGTCTTGGCAAGAAAAAAGTTCAGGAGGTTCAGCCAGGAGATATTTGTGCGGTGGTTGGTTTTGATGCCTTCCAGATTGGCGATACGTTTGTTGATCTTGAAGATCCGCATCCGCTTTCACGCCTTTCTATCGACGAGCCGACTCTGAACATGACGTTCTCCATCAACAATTCACCTTTCTTCGGTAAAGACGGAAAATACGTGACTTCCAATCACCTGAAAGAAAGATTAACGAAAGAACTGGAAAAAAACCTTGCTTTAAGAGTTGAGCCAACAGACGACGCCAATACGTTTTTGGTTTTCGGTCGTGGAATTCTTCACCTTTCAGTTCTGATTGAAACGATGAGAAGAGAAGGGTACGAAATGACGATCGGGCAGCCACAGGTAATTCTGAGAGACATCGACGGAGAAAAATGTGAACCTTACGAAAGTATGGTGGTAGACGTGCCGGAAGAATTTGCTTCCAGAGTAATCGATTTGGCTACGCAGCGTAAAGGTGATCTTCACATAATGGAAACCAAAGGCGAAATGCAGCATCTGGAGTTTGAAATTCCATCGAGAGGTTTAATCGGTCTTCGTTCGCAAATGTTGACAGCAACAGCAGGTGAAGCGATTATGGCGCACCGTTTTTCTGAGTATAAGCCATTCAAAGGAGCGATTCCGGGAAGAAGCAACGGTGTTCTGATTTCTAAAAATCAGGGACAGTGTACAGCGTATTCCATTGAAAAACTTCAGGACCGAGGTCGTTTCTTCGTGGATCCGGGAGAAGAAGTGTATGCAGGGATGATTGTTGGGGAACAGAACAAGCCGGGCGATTTGGTTGTAAACATTGTGGAAGGAAAGCAGCTGAACAACATGCGTGCTTCCGGAAAAGACAAAGACGGAAATATTGCTCCTAAAATTCTGTTCTCTCTTGAAGAATGTATGGAATACATCCAGGGTGACGAAGCTATTGAAGTAACACCGAACTTCATCCGTATGCGTAAGAAAATCCTTGCTGAAGAGGACAGAAAACGTGCGGAGAGAATGGCGAAAGCGGAGTAGTTTGTCGGGAAATATTAAAAAGTAAACGCGTCTTAAAAGGTGCGTTTTTTTGATTATTCCAAATGGTTTTTTTTAATCTTCCGTATCTTCAAATTCATCTATGTCATAGTTATTGGACGAGCCTTGAGTAATATTTAAATACGATCTATAAATGAAGGGAATTTTAAATTTTGATCTATTACCATCTCCTCTTACTTCAAAGAAACAATATCACCTAACTTTTTCGCTAATTCTAGTGCTTCAGATTCAGTTAAACTCCATTTTTGCATTAATGATTCAATTGATTGCTCTGCTTTATCCCCTCGTAAAGTTTCAATATACTTTTTTAAATGTGGAAACTCGGCATAAATAGTTTGTTCGGTACGTTGCTTACTTACCATTTCAACAGCTTCTTTAAGTGATTGTCGCGATATAATTAGTCTCTCCTTAAACCACCTATAATTTACTGATTA
>JAEWOM010000169.1 GCA_023399675.1 Bacteroidota bacterium | reverse complement strand
ACAGAATTGTCATCAACCAAATTTAAAAATTTAACTGCGAAAATGAAAACCACCGCAGCAGTCAGTAAGAAATTCTATGTTCCTGAGTTATCATTAACGTTAAAAACTGACTCTGAAAAAAATCGGAGTGCGGTTCAGATGAAATTCACTTGTATATAAGCGAATATTACTGTGTTGTTCATGCCTTTCTTGGCAGTTCAAAACTGAATTGAGAACCTTTTCCTACTTTACTCGTCACGTGTTTGCTGCCGCCGGAACGCCTAATAATTTCGTTTGAAATATGAAGACCGAGACCCATGCCTTCATAACTGTGCAGATCGTCTTCAGTAGCCCGGTAAAACTGCTCGAAAATTTTGTGGAGATGCTCCTTTTTGATCCCGATTCCAAAATCTTTCACACAGAATCTCACGCGGTTATTTTTGGTGACTTCTGTAATTATCTGCACGCGGTCGCTTTCCGGAGAATATTTTACCGCATTCGAAATAAAATTGCTCATGACCTGCGAAATGCGTCCGCGATCTGCTTCGATACTTCCTGTATTTCCGAGCTTGAGTTCAAGTTTGTGATGATCGGTGGACATCTGCATCATCTGCACGACTTCGGTTGCCAGTTCGTCAAAATCGAAAACAGTTTTTTCGAGTGTCAGTTGTCCGTTCTGAATTCTCGTGACATCCACCAGATCGGTCACCAGCTTATTGAGCCGGTTAACCTGTTCCGACATATTTCTGGCAAATGACAGTAATTTTTGGTTTTCATCGGTGTTCAGCATCCGTTCCATGGCCTGTGCATAGAGTTTAATGCTGGTAAGCGGTGTTTTCAGTTCATGACTTGTGATGCCGATGAAATCATCTTTATGCTGCTGAAACATCTTGAAATCCTGAATATCCGTGTTGGATCCGAACCATTTCAGAATCTTTCCGCTGTCATCTTTCAGGGCAACTGCTCTCACTAAAAACCAGCGGTACTGTGCGGATTTGCCTTGACCTTTCATGCGGTATTCGATCTCATATTCTTCACCGGTTTTCACGCTTTTCTCCCAGGTTTCTTCGGCTTGCTGCAGATCGTCGGGATGCAAAAGTTCGCGCCATTTATCGAGAGATTCAGTTCTTTTCCAGCCGGTAAATTCATACCATTTTTCGTTGTAGTAATCTGTAATACCGTGGCGGTTTGCAGTCCACAATATTTGCGGAATGGAATTCGCGAGCATTCTGAAATTCCTGTCGCTTTGGTAGAGTTTTTTCCTCAGCAGCACTTCTTCGGTTACTTCATAACCGACGCTGATAACCATCCGTTCTTCTCCTTCAAAATCTACGGGAGTAAAACGGTACGAAACGTACTTCGGTTTTTCGCTTCCCGGCAAATAAAGTTTGTATTCCGGTAATTTTGTGGTTTTTCCGGTGTTATACGCTTCCCGCAAAACATCGAGAAATTCGGTACCCTCAACTTCAGGATACAGTTCCAGTAAAGTGTTGCCTTTCCTTTTTTCAACACCTTCCCATAACTCGGAGATGGCGCTGTTGCTGAGTTCCATTACCAGATTTTCGCCACGAAGAATACTGATGGACATTGGCATTGCCGCAATAAACTGCTTCAGCCTTTCTTCATTTTTTGAGATCAGCCGGTTTTCCAGCGTTTGCGCAGTAACGTCCAAACCCATGCTCAAAATCGATTCTACCTTTCCGTCAGCAGTGCGCAGCGGTTTGTAAAAATGATTGAAAAACCGTTCTTCCTTTTTGCCTTCTTTCTCAAATATGATTTTTGCACCGTCCTTGCGGTAGGTTTTTCCGCTTTTCAGCACTTCCCTCAGTTTGCTGCTGTTCTGCTGATTGCGCATTTCAGGAATCGCATCTTCCAGCTTCATTCCTTCCACTTCATAATCTTTTCCCCAGAGTTTTTTCGCACTGTCATTGATGATATCAATAATCAGGTCATCACCGCTGTAAACGGCAATCGGAACTTCGGAAAGCATAATGAGTTCCCGCAGTTTTTTTTCACTTTCCGCAAGTTTTTTTCTCGCAATTATCTGCTCTGTCACATTGGTTGCAGTGATAATTACGCCAGTAATTTTATTCCGCTGGTCTTTGAGTGGGGTGTAGGTATAATCGTAGTATGCTTCCTGCAAGTTTTCGCTGTCCGCCTCTGCGAATTCCTCCCCAAAGCCCTGATGTGTAACACCATGATGCAGCACTTCATACAGAAGTTTTTCATGTGTGGAGCCGGAAAAGGATCCTATGATGTCGGACATGGCACAGCCGATATGTTCATCGGTCAGGTCCAGAAAATCGAGCATAAGCTGATTTGATGCGGTAAGAATAAGTTCTTCACCTTTTAATACACAAATTGCGAAGGGCGCATCCGTGAACAGGGTAATTAATGTATCGCTGCTCATATTCTGAAACTGTCGGTGCATGGTTCGGGTAGTTTCCGCAAAAATACTGGCTTTAAAAGCAAAAAGTTTATCACGATTGCGATAAACTTTTGTAAAATAATGCTCTGCGGGTAACTGTTATGTCACGCGGATGATGAAGTAATTTTTTTTGCCTTTCTGCAGTAACAGGAATTTTCCATCAATTAAATCCTGTTCTGAAGCGATAAAACTGTCCTGAATTTTTTGCTTGTTCACCGATATCGCATTGCCTTTCAGTTCGCGCTGTGCCTCACTTTTGGATTTAAGGAATCCGGATTTTTCCGTTAGTAAATCTGTAATTCCGGCACCGATAATTTCTGCTTTTGCGGTTTCCTTTTGCGGAACGCCCTCGAAAATATCCAGAAAGGTAGCCTCGTCCATGCCAACCAGATCTTCGGAGGTGGATTTGCCGAAAAGGATTTCCGAGGCTTTCTGTGCTTTTTCAAATTCCTGTCTACCGTGAACCCAGGTAGTAACTTCTTCGGCAAGTTTTTTTTGCAGTTTTCTTTCGTGTTCAGCCGTTCTGTGTTCCGCTATCAGGCTGTCTATTTCTTCCTTGCTCAGAAACGTGTAATATTTGATGAAACGTTCAGCGTCGCTGTCGGTTGCCTTCAGCCAGAACTGGTAAAAACGGTACGGTGAAGTGCGGTTTTTATCGAGCCAGTAATTCTCACCGCCTTCCGATTTTCCGAACTTGGAACCGTCACCTTTTGTAATCAGAATGGAAGTTAATGCGAATGCCTCTCCCTGAACTTTTCTGCGAATGAGCTCGGTTCCTGTGGTAATATTTCCCCACTGATCGGAAGCGCCCATCTGTAGTTTTACACCTTTTTCGTTGTAGAGATGAAGAAAATCATAACCCTGCAGTAGCTGATAAGTAAATTCTGTAAAGCTCATGCCTTCAGCACCTCCTTCACCGGTAATTCTTCTTTTTACAGAATCCTTGGCCATCATGTAGTTCACCGTGATGTTTTTGCCGATATCCCGAACAAAATCCAGGAAGCTGACCGTTTTCATCCAGTCGTAATTGTTCACGAGTTCAGCTTTGTTTTTTTCATTGCCTTCAAAATTCAGAAAGCGTGAAAGTTGTTGCTTCAGGCACTCCACGTAATGATTCAGGGTGTCTTCGGTGAGAAGATTTCTTTCTGCCGATTTTCCTGATGGATCGCCGATCATTCCTGTTGCACCGCCAACAAGGGCAATCGGTTTATGACCGTGCTGCTGGAAATGTGCGAGAATTTTGATCTGAATCAAACTTCCGATATGCAAAGAATCTGCAGTAGGATCAAAACCAATGTAACCCACCGTCATTTCTTTGTTCAGTTGTTCATCTGTTCCCGGTGTCATGTCGGCGTACAGTCCGCGCCACTTCATTTCCTCTATGAATGAATTCATCTGCAAAAAAATTTCGTGCAAAGATAGGTATTATTGACAGTTCTGAAATCCGGTTTATTGATTCTGATCTGCCTTGAGTTTCGCATTTTCTTTCTGAACTCTTTTATAAACGCGCACACTTAGAAATATCGAAAATTCATACAGTAACAGCAGCGGAAAAGCAGCTGCGAGCATGCTGAATACATCGGCAGGGGTAATAATGGCTGCGATTACCATAATCAGGATGATGGCATGACGGCGGTACGTTTTAAGAAATGTCGGTGTGAGAATTTCGATGGCCGTAAGAACGTAAACAACAACGGGAAACAGAAATACCAGCCCCATTCCCAATACGACCTGGAGAAAAAGTGTGGTATAATCAGTAAGGTCAAACAGCTGTGTGATGTTCTCTGAAATGGAGAAAACCATTCCGAAATTGATGGCGAGTGGCAGAATCAGGAAATATCCCACCATGATTCCGATGATAAAAAGAATCCAAAGGAAATTAACATAAAAAACCGAATTTTTACGTTCTTTCGGCATCAGCGCCGGTGCAATAAAGCGCCAGAGTTCCCAGACGATATACGGAAAAGCGAGCACAGCACCTCCGAAAATCGACACCTGCATCATCACGTTGAACTGCTGCAGCAGTTTTTTCTGCTGAACCTGGAAATCCCCGGGAATGTGAAAACTTTCGGTTCCCAAATATTCTGACGTAATGTAATTCAGCGCCCGGAACGTAACAAAATCGTTTCTGGTGGGCCCGAAAAACAGCACGTCCATGATCCATTCGATATTGATGCCGACGATTATCGCGCCGACCACAATCGCAATTATGGACCTGATTAAATGGCCGCGCAGTTCACCGATGTGTCCCCAGAAGGACATTTCTTTTTCGTCGCTCACAATATTTCCCGGTAATTTTTTGAAGTTGCGAAATTACATAAATTCAAAAAGAAATCTGAAGGCATTTGCCACAAGAATTAGCTGATTCCTTCATCCAGCAGCCGGTGAATATCAATAATTCCAAAATATTGACCTTCGTTGGTTACAATGAGCTGCCCGATATTATTTTCCTTTAAAATTTTCATCGCATCTTTTGCCAGTGCGTCTTTTTCGATTGTTTTGGGGTTCTTACTCATGATATCGCGTGCCAACACAGCTGAAATTTCTTCGCCGTTCATCAGCATCCTTCGTAAATCGCCGACTGTAATAACGCCTACGGGAATTCCGTTTTCTGTAACAGCAGTAACACCATGCATCGAAGCGCTGATCGAAATAATGACTTCACGAACATTCGCTTCTTCGCTCACTTCCGGTTTATGGGAAGAAAGAAACTGCGCTACTTTTGCTGTAAGGTTTTTTCCGAGGTTTCCGCCGGGATGGAATTTTGCGAAATCACGGTCTTTAAAACCGTTCAGTTCCATAAGACAAATCGCAAGAGCATCGCCCAAAGCCATTTGAACGGTAGTGGAACTTGTTGGAGCAAGTTTATTGGGGCATGCTTCTTTTTCAACACGGGTATTCAGTACAATATCTGCCGTTTCCGCCAGTTTGCTTTGCAGATTTCCGGTCATCGCGATCAGTGCAGAAGCATAATCTTTCAGAAAAGGTGCAAGATTTACAATTTCCGGCGAGTTTCCGGAGTTTGAAATGCACAGTACCACATCCTGCTTCTGAACAACGCCGAGATCGCCATGGATGGCTTCAGCTGCGTGAAGAAACTGTGAGGGTGTACCGGTGGAGTTCAGCGTAGCCACAATCTTGTTGGCAACGTGTGCAGATTTACCAATGCCTACCACGATGAGTTTTCCCGTTGCTGAATTAATGACTTTCACCGCTTCCTCGAAATGCTGATCGAGATGCTCTTTTAAGCGGATGAGTTCAGAGATTTCAATATCCAGTGCCTGTTTTGCGAGCGTAATGATGCTTGAATTTTGCAAAGCGTAAGAATTTTTGCGGATTTTTTTGTTTTTAAGTAAATTAAAATTCTGATTTTAATTTCTTAACTTTGGGTGAGATGCAAATTTACTAAACATTAGCAGATGAATACAAAAAACATCGACCTGTCGCAGGAGCTGAAGAAATTCTTTGGGTTTTCCACCTTTAAAGGGCAGCAGGAAGAGATCATCCAAACACTTATGTCTGGCAAAGATGTATTCGTTCTCATGCCTACCGGCGGTGGTAAATCTTTATGTTACCAACTTCCCGCATTAATTTCCGAAGGAACAGCGATTGTCGTTTCGCCGTTAATTGCGCTGATGAAGAATCAGGTAGATGCCGTGAACGGGCTGTCATCGGACGAAGGAGTGGCACATGTACTGAATTCATCACTTAATAAAACGCAGACCAATCAGGTTTTCAGTGATATTAAAAGTGGAAGAACCAAACTGCTTTATGTCGCTCCGGAATCTTTGATTAAAGAAGAATATCTCGAATTTTTGCGCGAAGTAAAAATTTCCTTTGTCGCAATAGATGAAGCGCACTGTATCTCGGAATGGGGACACGATTTCCGGCCGGAATACAGAAATCTTAAACTGATTATAGACAAAATTGCAGAAGTGCCGGTGATTGCGCTTACGGCTACTGCTACGCCAAAAGTGCAGGACGATATCCAGAAAACACTCGGTATGAACAACGCCGTCGTTTTTAAATCCAGTTTCAACAGACCGAATCTGTATTATGAAGTACGGCCAAAAGTAAATATCGATAAAGAAATCGTCCGATTCATCAATCAGAGAAAAGGAAAATCGGGAATTGTGTACTGCCTCAGCAGACGAAAAGTGGAGGAGTTTGCACAGTTGCTGCAGGTTAACGGGATTAATGCACTTCCGTATCATGCGGGCCTCGACCAAAAAACACGCGTTGCCAACCAGGACAAATTTCTGATGGAAGAAGCCGATGTGATCGTTGCCACCATTGCTTTCGGTATGGGCATCGACAAACCGGATGTGCGATTCGTCATTCATTACGATTTTCCAAAATCCCTTGAAAGCTATTATCAGGAAACGGGACGTGCCGGAAGAGACGGTGGTGAAGGTTACTGTCTGGCCTTTTATGATCCGAAAGATATTGAGAAGCTCGAGAAATTCCTTGCTCAGAAACCGGTTTCTGAACGGGAAATCGGTTTGCAGTTGCTGAATGAAGTGGTTGGCTATGCCGAAACTTCGATGAGCAGAAGACAGTATATTCTGTATTATTTCGGTGAACAGTTCGATCCCATGAACGGTGAGGGAGCGCAGATGTGCGATAACTCGGTCAATCCGCCGAAACTTCGTGATGCAACAGAGGATTTGCGAACCGTTCTTGACGTGGTGAAAAAACTCGAAGAAAAATTCCGCGCGAAGGATTTAATCAATATCATCGTCGGAAAGGAAAGTTCCGTAACCAAATCGTACCGCCTGGAAACCCACAAGCTTTTCGGAATCGGCAAACACGAAAGCGACAATTACTGGAAATCCATCATCCGACAGGCTACGGTTCAGAATTTTCTTTTCAAGGACATCGAAACATACGGCGTGCTGAAAATTTCAGCCAAAGGTAATGACCTGCTCGACGGCAAATTCAAAGATTCATTTCTGATTGCTGAAGACCGCCATTACAATTTGGATCAACTGAAATCTGACAGCAGCAAATCCGAAGTTCAGGCTGGTGGCGGACTCGATCAGGAATTATTCAGTCAGCTGAAAGAGCTCCGGAAAAAAGTTGCCAAAAAGAACGGCATTCCGCCGTACACTGTTTTCATGGATCCGAGCCTTGAAGATATGACGGTTCATTATCCGGTTACGGTAGAGGAAATTGCCAAAATTTACGGCGTCGGTGAAGGCAAAGCGAAAAAATTCGGGAAAGATTTTGCAGATTATAT
>JAEWOM010000115.1 GCA_023399675.1 Bacteroidota bacterium | reverse complement strand
TTACCACCCAGCCTTCTGCTCCGTTAGTCATTTCTTTCAGTTTTCCGGCAGCTTCCACAGCTTCATCAACGTTGTTTGCAACAAAACCGCGCTGAATTGCAACGCCGTACTTAGCCAAAATTTCTTTACTCTGATACTCGTGAAGATTCATAATATTCTCTGATAAATTTTTCGGAAATTAAATATTTACAAATTTAAGAAAAAGATAGTAGATGTCAGGGCGGCGATATATAATTTTTTGGGTGTGCCCCTCTCCTGCGCTTCATGCCGGTGCGCCGGGTCGCTACGTTCGCTGCTACTCCTCACGCCAAAGCTTATTCCGGGCATGTTGCGGGGTATCCGCTGCCATCGCTCACACAGAAAAGTAATTAGTAAATAATCAGTTTTGCAGATTGAATGTTCTGCCGTTCCAGGATACACTGGACACATTTTTCGGAACCTTCATGATTTCAAACTTCTTGGTACGGCGTGATGTGAGATACGGATTGATCAGGTATTTGCGCAGCTTTTCTTCTTCAGCATTGTCCGGAATGAAGAAAACAACCTGATTACCGGTTTTCACAGAAACGATTTTCTGACTGTAATGCGAATGAACCAGCTGTTCCGACTTTGTGCCATAGTATAAATCCATACCGACTCGCATCATAATGAAAAGGGAAACCGAAAAAGCCAGCCAAAGCGACGTTTTGGGTCTTCTGTACCTCAAATACAGACCGGCAAGGAAAACAATTCCCAAAACCAAAACGGTTTCCGACCAGTGCATTGCGATATTTTCACTGAAACCTTTGTCCAAAGAAGCAAAACCGTGAATAACATCGAGCAGTTTCTGCACGGAATAATCATATGCCTGATGCAAAAAATTTATTTCAATTCCTGAACCGATCAGGACAGTCGCCAGTAACGATCCGAGGATAAATAGCTCAGACAACGGCACGATTGCCAGATTGGCTACAAAAGAAACTGGTGAAAACTGGTGAAAATAATACAGTACGAGCGGCAAAGTCATCAGCTGTGCCGAAACGGTGATCGTGGGAATATTCACCATCCATTTCTGAAAAGTATTGCGCGGTTTCGGCAGCAGCTTCAGCAGGGGTTTATTAAGCCAGAAAATTCCGAGAACGGCTAAGAAACTCAGTTGAAATCCCACATCAAAAAGCTGATGTGTATCGGAGAGCAAAATAGCGAATGCTGCCAAAGCCATCGCATGCAAACCGTCGGTTTTTCGCTGCAATAAACTGAATCCGTAGAAAGCAGAAATCATCACACAGGCACGGACAACTGAATTTCCAAAGCCGATATACGCTGCAAAAAGCCAAATCATCAGAAGTGAAACGAGTATTGCCTGTTTTCGGAAACGCGACGGCAGAATGGTTTTTACGAGCAAAAGGAAAATTCCGAAAATAATCATGATATGCGTTCCGGAAATCGCAAGAATATGGACGAGCCCGGTCTTACTGAAATCACGAACAGTTTCACTGTCCATTTCGGTACGGTCCGCCAGAATAATTCCCTTCATAAATTCGCGCGACCGTGCAGAGATTTTCGTTTCATTGATTTTCTGCAGCACTTCGCTGCGATGCTGCCTGATTTTTTCACCAAAACTGAGCGATTTCCGTTCCGCAACGGAAAGAGAACCGGTAAGATAACCCTGAAAATAAATATCTTTTCTGCTCAGATAGCGTGCATAATCGAACTGAAAATCATGCTCCGGACTCTTCAGTTCAGTGAACCTGAATTCACTTTTGTACCAATGCGCAAAATCGAGCTCAGGTAATTCTCGCGGCACAGAAATAACCGACTTGATCTTGCTGTCTTTATGTACAACCACGACTTCATACCGCCGGTTTTTCTCATTCGAATTCAGTTTCTTATCTAAATAAAAAACCGCTTCTCTTTTTCCTTCAAATGCCGGAAGTGAAGGTTTGAGGCCGTTTTGAAAATGCAGCAAAACCCCGAGAACAACGCAGATTATTCCGTAGAAAACGGGCTTAAACTTTTGAAATGCAAATTTCCTGATAAAGGAACAGACCAGTGAAAGCCCGACAATTGCAGCCATCGCATATATGACAGAAACCTGAAAATCCAAAAGTTCCTGCAAGGCAATGCCGGCAATAAAGCACAGGGCAAGAATCAGTAAAGGCTGTCTGCTCAAGTATTAATTTTTGACAAAAATACCTGACGCTGTCTATTGAAAATGAGGGAAAATCACCCTTTTTTGATGATAGCTGCAGCTTTTTTGCTTGCGCCAGCACCTCCGAGTTTTAGGCGCAGTTTTTCGTAGTTCCGCAGAATTTCTTTGCGCTTTGCACCACCAACAATCTTCCTGAGTTCTGCTGACAAATTTTCTGTCGTAAGTTCCTGCTGAATTAATTCGGTGACAACCTCTTCATCCATGACCAGATTGACCAGCGAAATATACTTGATGTGCTTCACGAGTCTTTTTGCTATAGCATACGAAATGCTGCTTCCGCGGTAGCATACCACTTCGGGAACATTCAGCAGGGCCGTTTCCAGTGTTGCCGTGCCGGAAGTAACCAGCGCCGCATACGAACAGCGCAGCAAATCATAGGTTCTGTTCGAAACGAAGTGAACATCCTGATCTACAAATTTTTCGTAGAATTCTTTCTCAAGGCTTGGTGCGCCGGCAATGACGAACTGATATTCCGGAAAATTACTGCGTACTGAAAACATTATTTCGAGCATCTTTTCCACCTCCTGCTTTCTTGAGCCCGGGAGCAGCGCGATGATTTCACGGGCGTCAAGTCCGTTTTCATTTCTAAAATCCTCCGCAGAAATTTCCTTCAAACCTGAAATGGCATCCAGCAGAGGATGACCTACAAACTCAACTTCTACACCGTGCTTCTGGTAAAATGACTTCTCAAATGGCAGAATGACGAGCATCTCATCCACATATTTTTTGATAATCTGCACGCGGCTTTCCTTCCACGCCCAAAGTTGCGGAGAAATATAGTAAACCACTCGGATGCCGAGTTCTTTGGCAAAACGCGCAATCCGAAGATTAAAACCCGGATAATCAACCAAAATAAGCACATCGGGACTGAAATCGCGGATATCTTCTTTGCAGAATTTAATGTTCCGAAGGATCGTCCTCAGATTCTTTGCCACTTCCAGAAATCCCATAAAAGCCAAATCGCGGTAATGTTTTACCGGTGGCTTCTGTGCAGCATCCATCATCAGATCACCTCCCCAAAAACGGAATTCTGCGTGCTGATCATTATTTTTCAGCTCTTTCATGAGGTTGGAGGCATGCAGATCCCCTGAAGCTTCTCCTACAATGATGTAATATTTCAAGCGATTAGAGATTTAGGTTTGAGTCCGGTTTTTCTCACGGAAAATTTAACTCAAATAATAGTTTTAAATTTGTGTAAATATAAAAATTTCAATGCAGGAGAATTTCGAAATTAAAAACAGGGTGAGTGAGAGCGGATTGGTAAATTTTGACCTGACCGATCTGGTTCCTGAAGGAGAAAGGAAAGGAATAGATCTGAAGGACTTTCTGTTTCAGGGCCTCGTGCTGCGCGAAAAAGAATTCCGGGAAAAAGTAAACCAAATCAATACCGCTGATTTTCGCGATTCGTTCGTATATGTGTACAATTCCGCCGATGCCATTGTTCCGCTGTGGGCGTACTTTCTTGTCGCTGCAAAACTGAGCGGTGAGGCAAAAAAAGTTGCATACGGCAGCAGATATGACCTCGAAAACCTCCTGCTCCACGACGCTTTGAATGAATTTGACTTTTCTGTCCTTCAGGAAAAAAGAGTGCTCGTAAAAGGCTGTACAAATGAAATAATTCCGGAAAACGCCTACATGGAACTGGTGCAGAAACTAAAACCGGTGGTAAAATCTCTGATGTTCGGGGAAGCGTGCTCGAATGTTCCCGTTTTTAAGAATTAGGATGAGCAACAGGGTTTATTCACTGCTTATTTTCCTGGTTTTTGCCGTTATCTACACGATTGGCAGTTTTGATAAAGTACCTTTCGGCGACTGTATCGGATTTGTAATGACAACCGAAAACGGCGAACTGGTAAAATCTGCAACAGCAACATCTCATTTCCTGTATATCAACACTGCAATTCTAATAAAAAACCTCCTGCAAACTGACGGAATTCTGGCCAGCCGGATTATAGTCATCCTTTCTGCAGCCGGCACTGTCACTGCACTTTTTAACATTGCACTGGTGGTTACCAGGAAGACCTGGGTTGCTATAGTTACTTCATTTGTTTTCGGTCTGAGTTTTACATTCTGGCGAAATGCGGAAATCGTGGAAGTATATACATTTTTCGGACTTTGGATCAGCCTGTTTTTATACAGTGCACTGAAACTTTTTTTCTCCGATGCTCCGAAACCTGCTGCAATCATTTTGAGCGCGGTATTCCTGAGTTGCGCATTGCTGACGCATATACAGGCGATTTTTCTTATCCCGACATTTTTGGTTCTGCTGTTTTATATGAGAGATCAAAAACCTGCTGTAGCAGCGGCGTCCACAATATTTGTTTTGACTTTCCTGACAATCTTTGCATTGAATTATGCGGAAAATCTGCCGTTCAACTCCTTTTATTCTTCCGGACACGGGGACTGGGTAGCGAATTCGTTCAGGAAAAATCCGGTGCAGTATTTTCAGGATTTGATAAAAGCCGGTGCCTATCTCATTTACAATTTCAATATTTTCGTTATTGCCGGATTTATCGGCGCAGTTGTGCTGTACAGAAAATTCCGCAAAATTTTTTGGGTAGTTGCTCCGCTTGCTGTTTTAAATTTTGGATTCGGCACTTTCTATGCGGTTTCAGATAATTACATATTTTTCCTGCCGTTCAATATTTTATTTGCCGTCGGAATTGCATTTGGGCTCACACAGCT
>JAEWOM010000113.1 GCA_023399675.1 Bacteroidota bacterium | reverse complement strand
TCTTGGGGTGGAGGAACGTGATCTTGAGGTGGAAAAGCAGATTCAGCTCGTTCCGCATTATGTGTATCTGGCGTACACAGGAGATGTAAAGGTAGGTGTAACGCGTGAACATCAGATTCCGACACGCTGGATTGATCAGGGAGCAACATTTGCGCTGGTTATTGCAAAAACAGAGAACCGATATGAAGCCGGGATGATTGAAGTTGCACTGAAAGAACATCTTCCCGATAAAACCCATTACAAAAAAATGCTGCAGGAACTCAGTGACGATTTCGAAGATGAGGTGGATTTACAGGACTTCCGTGAAAAAATAAAAGCCTACTTCCCGGTTGATTACCAGAATTTTTACCGCTTATCCGGAGAAATTGTCCGGATCGATTTCCCTTACGAGGCATCTGAAAAAATTACATCGGTGAACCTGGAGAAAAACACAGAAATTGAAGGGGTCCTTACCGGTATAAAAGGACAGTATCTTGCCTTTGAGGACGGGCAGGTACTCAATATCCGTGCACATGAAGGTTTTACTGTGCAAATGTCTGTTTCTTAACCTTCTCTGCGATAATCTTATAATTTCCGGACCTTAGATTATAAAGGCTGCGGTATCCTCTTTGCTATTTTTGTAGACTACGTAAACCTGTGCAGAGAAAAAAATTAATAAAACGTGCCGGCTATATCATCGGGGGAATTATTGTACTGATTCTGCTGGTGAATATCGGTATTAATTTATGGCTTAAATACGCGCTGCCTGATTATATCAAGAAGAATTCTCATTACGAAGTTAACTGCAGCGCCTTGAATGTTGATCTGGCTACCGGATTTGTGCAGGCGTCAAATCTCAAAATTGCCTCTAAAAACCCTGAAGATTTAAACGTTATCGCCCTGGACGGTACTGCTAATGAAGTAAGTATCAGCAGGCTTGGGATTTTTGATGCTGTTTTCAACAAAAAGGTAAATTCAAGTAATTTAAACCTGAAGCAGCCGAATTTGCGCATCAGGCTGGCTAAACCTGTGGATGACCGTACCGGAAAAAAGAGAAACCCAATCGGATTCCGAAATATTACTGTTGACAATGGTAATATCACGATTTTCCGACATACCAATCAGAAGTATTTGGCTGTGAATGATTTGAATCTCAAAGTTTCGAATTTAAAACTCACAGAGGAACAGGTAGAGGATAAACTTCCCGTTGTTTTTGATGATTACACTATAAAAGGAAACAATTTCTTCTTCCGGCCGGACAATGTGTACGTTCTGAAAGCTCAGAATATTGCCACAGAAAGCGGACAAATGAGCGTTGAGAAGTTTGAAGTCATCCCTTTGCTGACAGCAGCACAGTTCCGCAGGTTCTATCCTAAAAAAACAAGCCTGTTCGACTTTAAAACAGCGAAAATGAAATTTTCGGATATTGTTTTGACCAATAATAAAATCGCACTTTCTGAGGTGAATTTTGAGGAGCCGCATCTTAAAATATATACCTCTGCAAATAAAAAGACTAAGGAAAAACCATTTAAGTATGTAGTTGATTTGCAGAATGTGGTGATGAATCGAGCAAGAGCAGAAGTGTTGAAGCCAAACGGAACAGAGTTGCTTTTCGCACAGAATCTGAATCTGGATATCGATAAACTGCTGATGGATGAAGAAACGGCGAAAGGAAATATTCCGTTCTCTTATGAGAAATTTCAGATCGACGGGCAGAATGTACGCTATGCAACGGAGACCCAGAACATCAGTTTCGCCTCTTTGAACATGAATCCCGAACTGATTAATATTCGAAATATTTCCGTAAAACCATCAGTTACTAGTTCCGCGAAAACACTTGCCAACCTAACAGCCAATCAAATTCAACTGAAAATAAATGAGTGGAAATTTGTAGAGAAAAAACTGAAATTAGATGCAGAGTCAGCCATAGTTTCGGGCTTAAACGGAACAGTGAGCGTTGCTGAAAAGAATAATAATAAGAAGAAACCCGACTATTCCGGGATTCAGTTTCCGTTGAAAGTGAAAAATATCCTCGTTACCGCACCGGGGCTTACGATAAAGCAGGGTGGTGGTCAGCAGAGTTTCAATAATCTGAATATGCGGATGGCCAATCTCGAAATGAATCAGTCAACAGTCCAGAGCGGAATTCCTTTTAAAACCGGTAACTACAGCATTACAGCCCGCAATTTTTCCAGAAAGCTGAATCAGTTTTACAACATGAAAGCCGGTCTGCTGAAAATGAACAATTCACAGATGCAGATTAACAATTTCGAGTTGAATCCACTTGTTTCCCGTGCTCAGTTTATCAGGATGATCCCAACAGAACGCGATCTTTACGATTTAAAAGCACAGCAGATCACGATGAACGGCAATTGGGATCTGGCTTCGGAGAAAAAATTTCTGTACGGAAACCATTTGCAGATTAATAACTTGAACGCGAATATTTTCCGTAGTAAAGTTCCGGCTGATGATCCGACAGTGAAACCCATGTATTCCGAATTGCTGCGTAAGATCAAGTTTCCCATGATTATCAATACAGTTTCCATTACGAATTCGCTGCTGGAATATGAAGAAGATACCAAGAAAAGTGAAGGGCCCGGAAAACTGACCTTTGGCAATTTCAATTTAAAATTAAAAAACCTTAATTCCGGTAAAAGTCCCGGAAAACCTACGCAAATACCGATCGATATTGATTGCCGCTTTATGAATGGATCTCCGATGGAAGTGAAGTGGACGCTGGATACCGCAAGCATGAACGATTCGTTTACCATCGCCGGACACATTGCCGATCTGCCTGCACCACGAATCAATCCTTTTATTGAGCCTTATCTCAAAATTCGTGCGACGGGTACCATCAACGACCTCATATTTAATTTCCGTGGGAATAAGAGCGGATTGAACGGAAATGTTCAGCTCAAGCATAAAGAACTGAAAGTGAGTTTGTTGAAAGAAACAGGTGAAAAGAACAAACTGCTTTCTGCCGTTGTGAACATCTTTATAAAAAGCAACTCCGCAGATTATCCCGAATCCGTGACCGTCGATAATGTGAAACGCGATCCGACAAAATCCTTTTTCAATTTATTTTGGCAGGGAATACAGGAAGGTTTGAAGAAAACGCTGATCGGCAAGAATGTAGAGCAAACTGAACAGTCTGTGCGTAATACGGTGAAGGATGTAAAAGAGGTAACGCAGACTACAGGTAAAACTACGAAAAGCGCAAATGAAAAGCCTAAGGCAGAGAAAACGGCAGCACCTACACCTGCAAAACAGGAACCGAAGCAGAAGGAAGGCTTCTTTCAAAGGATCTTTAAGAAGAAAGATAAAGACAGCACCGGATAAGAAGAAACCAACGCCTGAAGCGTTGGTTTTTTGGTCTTTTTGTGAAATTTCGTATTAACGGATAAGCAAATTTTATTCAAAATTATACTCATCTTCTTCTTCTACAGGAATACTGCGTATGAATTCGTCGAATGAATCAGGAGCATTGCTGTCAGCTCCATAGCTGTCGATAATCATTCCCTTGTTTCCGTCCGAAGATTTCGCTACATAAAGCACTGCATTGTCTGCAGGATCGCTTGCGCCTTCGAAACGGTAGTTTTTCAAAATTTTCAGTTCAGACGGTTCATACACTTTATCATCATCTGCATAGTGCATGTTTCCTTTTTCGTCCATTCGGAATTCTGCGGTAATTCCCTTATCTGCCAGTTTCTTCATGATCTGGCTCATGGTCAGCATTGGTTTCGGTTGCATAGTTTACATTTTTAATTGAGTTGTAAACTTATAAAAGAATCACCAGACTACCGTTATAAGTAATACGGTTATCATTATAAGATTTAATATTTTCATAAAGTACACTGTACGTTCTCCGCAGCGATATTTGTTTTTAGGAATACTTTTTGCATTTACTGAAGCAAAATAAGTTTATGAAAAAGACCGGAGGCGTTTTGCTGGCTGCTTTTGCCGGAGCAATTATTGTGATGGCGGCAGTGGCGATAAACAAATTACTCGAAACAGATCTTTTTGAGGACGAAACTGATGAATATTCCAGATATCATTACGGTCTGGATGATGAAAATGACGATAACCACGGAATAGAATATTTAGCAATGAGCTGAGTTTCAGTGGAATATAATATAAAATCTGATTTCAGAAATGGAATCAGATTTTTTTGTGACAGTTTATAACGTCATCGGTTCGAGATTTTCGTTAGGGAATAGTAGTTTTACAACTGATGGAACACAACATTCACAAAAAGGGGCAGGGCGCTCAATCCAATATCCATAACCGATTCCAGAAATACAGTCATATGGATGAAGCCGGTGAAGTAGAAGTCGTGAAAACCTCTTTCACGGAAGTTTTTCCCAAATCGATTGTGAATCCGGTAAAAAGTCCGGATCTGTCCATGGAATATTCCCTCAATCCGTATCAGGGTTGTGAGCACGGTTGTTCCTACTGTTTTGCACGGCCAACGCATGAATATTGGGGATTTTCTGCCGGCCTGGATTTCGAGCGGAAGATCATGGTGAAAAAAGATGCTCCGGAATTGCTCGAAAAATTTTTTAAAAAAAGAGGTTATCAACCCAAGACGATTGTTTTATCCGGTAACACCGACTGTTATCAGCCTGCTGAACGAAAGTTCGGAATAACAAGATTGCTTCTGCAGAAATTTCTGGAGTACAGACATCCTGTTTCTATTATTACGAAAAATGCACTCGTACTGCGTGATCTGGATATCCTGGTTAAGCTCCGTGAACTCAACCTGATCTCGGTTAGTTTCAGCATACCTACCATCAATGAAGAACTGCGGAGGGTGATGGAACCCCGAACGTCCAGCGTTCAGAATAAATTGAAAGCAATTGAAATAC
>JAEWOM010000074.1 GCA_023399675.1 Bacteroidota bacterium | reverse complement strand
ACAAGGTCCGATTCCTTTTTTGGTCGTACCGATTTCCGTACCCCCTGTTTCTTCTTCGCGGTATGTGTCCATTAGAATATGGTAAGGCATAATAACATGCGCTCTTCTGGAAATGAAAATATGATCTGTCGGCAGTCCCCTGCTTTCCAGCTGATCAATTTCTTTGAGGAAAGCTTTCGGATTTACCACTACCCCATTCGCAATAATACATTTTCCTTTACACTGTAAAACTCCGGACGGCAACAAATGCAGTACAAACTTCTCGTCGCCGGCGTAAACAGTGTGTCCGGCATTGTCACCCCCCTGAAAACGAACAACATAATCTGATTTTGCAGAAAGTACATCGGTTATTTTTCCTTTCCCTTCATCACCGTACTGAAGACCAACGACTACATAAGTTGCCATAGAATTTACTTTTTTTTATTTTTTCTTTAGACCTGCACAAAAATACTTGTAATAATTGCGTCGGGCAAAATTATGACAGTATAATTTTTCAGATTCCTACCGCTAAAAGCAAACAAACACGATTTTACAATAGATAAGATCAGTTATTTATCATCTAAAACCATTTTGAATTGGGAAGAAACTTGATGCACAGTCAAAGTTTTAGTAAATTTGCGTTTTGCTATATATATGCAGTCAGTTACCGTCCACGACAAAGAGTTTGTTCCTTACCTTCTTCATGATGAAATTCAGGAAATTGTAAAAAACCTTGCACTGAAAGTTTACGATGATTACAAAGATGAAGTTCCTGTTTTTATCGGGGTTTTGAACGGCGTATTCATGTTTTTTTCAGATTTTCTGAAGCATTATCCAGGACCCTGTGAAGTGGCCTTTCTGCAGGTAAGTTCTTATGCCGGCACACAGTCAACAGGTATCGTTTACCAGAAAATGGATTTAACGAAGGATGTTGAAGGCAGACATATTGTGCTGATGGAAGACATTGTGGATACAGGCAACACCATCGAGAGCCTCTACCAGTATTTTGAGCATACCCAAAGACCGAAATCACTGAAAGTGGCTTCACTGCTTTTAAAACCTGATGTCTATAAAAAAGATTTTCAGATCCATTATGTAGCGAAAGAAATACCGAATAAGTTTGTACTGGGTTACGGTCTTGATTTTGATGAATTGGGCCGCAATCTGCCGGATCTGTACCAACTTTCGGAAGGAAGAATCAATCACTAAAAACTGGAACACGAATTATTCGTTGTTTCGGAAAAAATAATTTACAAAATAATCAGTATGATCAATATCGTTTTGTTCGGGCCTCCCGGAAGCGGCAAAGGAACGCAGGCACAGAATCTTATCGAGAAATTTAATCTCAAGCAAATTTCCACCGGGGATCTATTCCGGTATAATATGCGCAACGATACCGATCTCGGTAAACTCGCAAAATCGTATATGGACAAAGGCGAACTGGTTCCGGATCAGGTGACCATAGACATGCTGATTGATGAAGTGCGTAAACCGACCGACGCTACCGGTTTTATCTTCGACGGTTTTCCGCGAACTTCTGCGCAGACCGAAGCACTGGAAAACATCGTGAAGGAAGAACTCAATGATGAAATCGATGTTTGCCTGTCTCTGGTTGTAGAAGATGAACTTTTGGTAGAGCGTTTGCTGAAACGCGGAGAAACATCCGGTAGAAGTGATGACAGCAATGTAGAAATCATCCGCAACAGAATCAAGGAATACTACGCAAAAACTGCTGAAGTTGCGGAACTTTACAAGCAGCAGGGAAAATATGTGGAGGTAAACGGTGTTGGCGAAATAGAAGAAATTTCCGAAAAACTGTACGCAGAAATCGAGAAAATACGATAATTTATGGGTTTGCTCCGGCACAGGAGCAACTCATTCACCTTTCAAAAAAATATATGTCAAATTTCGTTGATTACGTTAAAATTCATTGCCAGTCGGGTCACGGCGGTGCAGGATCTGCCCATTTAAGAAGGGAAAAATACATCCCGAAAGGCGGACCGGACGGTGGTGACGGCGGTCGAGGCGGACATATAATCATGAAAGGTAATTCTCATGAATGGACTTTGCTGCCATTGCGTTATACACGGCATGTAAAAGCTCCCCGCGGAACAAACGGCGGTAAAAATCAACTGACGGGAGCAGACGGTGAAGATGTTTACATCGAAGTTCCTGTCGGCACCATCGCCAAAAACGAAGAAGGTGAAATAATCGGTGAAATTCTTGAGCATGAGCAGGAAATTGTACTGATGAAAGGCGGAAAAGGAGGTTTAGGAAACGAGCATTTCAAATCATCCACAAACCAGACACCGCGCTATGCACAACCAGGCCTGCCCGGGGAAGAAGGCTATATCGTTTTTGAACTGAAAGTTCTTGCTGATGTCGGACTGGTCGGTTTTCCCAATGCAGGAAAATCAACGCTGCTGGCTGCTGTTTCCGCTGCAAAACCAAAAATTGCCGATTACGCGTTTACGACACTGACTCCCAATCTCGGTATCGTGAATTACCGGAACTACCGTTCATTTGTAATGGCGGATATCCCCGGAATTATTGAGGGTGCTGCTGAAGGAAAAGGTTTGGGGCACCGGTTTCTGAGACATATTGAAAGAAATTCCATTCTGCTTTTTCTCATTCCGGCTGACAGCGAAGATCACCTGAAAGAATTCAGAATTCTGGAGGATGAACTGCGAAGATATAATCCCGAACTGCTCTATAAAGATTTTTTAATCAGTGTATCCAAAGCAGATCTGCTC
>JAEWOM010000148.1 GCA_023399675.1 Bacteroidota bacterium | reverse complement strand
GTTGCGGTGCTGGAGGTGCGCAGATGTTCAAAGAACCTGAACAGGGTAAGAAAGACATTAATATTGAGCGTACCGAAGAAGCGCTTTCTGAAAAACCGAATGTTATTGCAACCGGCTGTCCGTTCTGTAATACAATGATGACAGACGGCGTAAAACATTTTAATAAAGAAAGGGAAGTGGCAGTGAAGGATATTGCCGAGTTGCTCGCTGAAGCGGAAGACCTTTAGTAAAACGAGGTATTAAATTAATTTTGAAATGAAGATTGAAGAATCCACCATCACTGCTACCAGTGATTTCCGAATACTGATTTATCCTGCATCGCGGCCTTTTTCTGCAAAAGAAAGTAAGGCTGTCGCGGAAAAACTGTTTGATTTCCTGGCTACCTGGAAGGCGCACGGAAAACAGCTGACTTCTTCTTTTAAAATAGAAAGAAATCAGTTTATAGTCATTGCGGTTGATGAAGAAAAGGAAATGGCGTCGGGATGTTCGATCGATGCACTGAATGTCGTTATGAGAGAACTGGATTCCGAGTTTAATTTGGGACTGTTCGACCGGATGAAAGCGTCTTTTGTTGAAAACGGTGAAGTGAAAACATTAAAACTGCAGGAATTCAGAAATGCAGTAAAAAAAGGCGAACTTTCCGGTGATATTGAAGTTTTCGATTTCTCTAAATCGACGTATGTGAGCTTCCTGTCTGATTTTCTTTTACCGCTGAAAAGAAGCTGGGCATCTATTTATGTTGCGTAGGAAGTTATATTCAACAAATTATATGAGTCCGGAATTCCGGGCTTTTTTTATTTCGCTATTTTTGTGAAACATCATGACAGCACGCCGAAAAGTTCTCTTTATTTCCTCATGGTTTCCGAACAGACTTCATCCGCTGGACGGAAATTTTGTGCAGCGCCATGCAGAAGCAGTCAGTACGCTGCATGATGTTGAGGTGCTTCATGTGGTTCCTGATTTGCAACAGAAACAGTTGTATCAGATTGAAGAAAATACAATTAACGGAATTCATACGGTGACGGTATACTATCAGGATTCCGGAAACCCTTTCATCAACAATATCCGCAAATTTTCTGCCTATAAAAAAGGTTTAAGACTCGTGCAGCAGCCGGAGATCGTTCATGCTAATGTGCTTCATACCAACTTGCTGTTTGCGCTTTGGTTGAAGAAGAAATATGGGATTCCTTATGTGGTTACCGAACATTTTACGGATTACAGACCGATTAATCTGCAGAACCTGAGTACGTCTCAGAAAATGATCGCAAAACTGATTGGGAACAATGCCTCCATGATATTTCCCGTTACCACCGATCTCAGGAAAGGTCTGAAAAAACTCGGAATAGAGGTGCCGATGAAGGTGGTGCCAAACGTGGTTAACAGTGCTGTCTTCAAACCTCAGAACGGGATTACTGATGGCAGAGCATTTACTTTTTTGCATATTTCTAATTTGGTGCCGCGTAAGAATCCGGACAAAATTGTAGCTGCAGCAAGAGAACTGATGCAGGACGGATGCAATATCCGGCTTTTGATTGGCGGTGATGCCGCAAAAAATGATGCGGAACTGTTGAAGCGGCAGATTAGCGATTCTGGCTTCCAAAACCGGATTGAACTTTTCGGACAGCTCACATCTGAAAAAGTTGCATCGAAGATGAATGAGGCCGACTGCTTTATTCTTTTCAGTGAAGACGAAAACCAGCCCTGTGTCATTTCTGAATCTTTCTATGTCGGAATTCCGGTGATTTCTTCTGATGTCGGCGGTATTTCAGAATTTTTTCCGGATCGTTTCGGAGTGCTGATTGAGCAACGCACTGTGGAAAATCTGAAGATTGCCATGCAAAAGGTGATGGATGGAAAAAATCTCGCTTTGCAGGAAGAACTGACAGCTTATGCGGATGCGACCTTTTCAGTGGAAGGCATTGCGCAGCAGTACAGTGATTCATATTTAGAAATTCTGAATGAAAAATTTCGCTAGTCACTTTATCCGGAATAACGGTATTTGGGTTGGAGGAGCCGTGTTGGTTTCCAAATTATCCGTGTTTCTGACGGTAATTTTCACAGCATGGTTTTTAAATAAAACAGAACTGGGAATGATCAGTCAGGCACTTAATTTCCTTGCGTTTTTTACTGTGTTGGCCGGTGGCGGAAGTTATCAGGGAATCCTGCGATTCGGCTCCATTGCAGAAGGAGATGAGAAAGAAAAACTCAAAAACTACTCCTTTACCTTTGGTTTGCTGTTCCAGGTTGTGATGAGTTTTATCTTCATTGCCATTGCCGCAGTGTTTTACTGGAGCAGTCAAACGGTATTGCTGCTCATTTGCACTCTTGTCATCCGGTTTTTTGGTATATTTCTTCTTGAACAGGCTAAATCCGAAGCACGGGCAGATTTCAACAACAAGAAATTTGCTTTGCTCGACATCGCATCTTCGTTGGCCTTGCTGCTGCTGACTGTTGCCGGACTTTACTTTTTCGGGTTGTATGGATATCTTCTTGCGTTATGTCTGTCTCCGTTTATGGTGCTGTTTTTCCATCAGTTCAAAATTTTGAAACACCGGGATTTTTTTCGCAGTATCAGTGAAAGAGAGTTTTGGAATTTTTCAGTAACGACAGCAATCGCAACTCAGGTAGGAGAGTGGATTTTTTTACTCGACGTTTTTTTTATTTCCCCGCTTATCGGCAGCAGCGCAGTTGCGGAGTTTCGGGTAAGCAATACCATCCCGATGAATCTGGTTTTTATTGCATATATTATTCTGCAGACCGGATATCCGGAACTTTGCAGAAATTACAGAAACCTCAGCTATCAGCGAAAATACCTGCGCGATTACTTTAAAGTGTTGCTGCCGATTATCATCGTGCTGTTAGCTGTATCATACCTTTTTGCGGACCTGATCATGAAGATTTTCGGAAGTCAGTATCAGGATTCATCTCTTTTTAAAATTCTGATTCTTGTCTGCGCTTCTGTCATGCTCATCCGTGCACCGTTCTCTTATGCGCTTGCAGCACTTGGAAAGCCAAAATGGACGCTGTGGGTTTCTTTGTTGATGATGGCGCTGCTTTCTGTGTCCTACTATTTCATCATTCCGGAATCCGGATTGAAAGGCGTTGCATGGATCAATGTGTTTGGGGTTACTTTTTCGGGTATTTTATATGCTTCGGCGTATCTTTACGAATCAAAACGAATCACCTGAAATGTGTGGATTAACCGGATTTTTTGCTAATAAAGAACTGCCAGCTTCCGTTCTGCTTCGCATGAACAATGCAGTAAAGCACCGGGGACCGGATGATGAAGGCTATATTTTTGACGGTCAGCATTATTCCGGTGAAGATTCAATGCCTGAGATTAAGCGGCAGTTTGGGCAGCTCGATGCTGCCACGCATTCAAGATTCGGGATGGGTTTTCGCAGATTGTCCATTCTCGATCTGTCTGCCGCAGGTCATCAGCCGATGGTTTCAGAAAAGAAGAATGTCATCACGTTCAACGGAGAAATATATAATTTTCAGGAACTTCGCGAAGAACTGATTGCTGCCGGACAGCGGTTTTTCAGCAATACTGACTCGGAAGTTGTTTTGCGGGCTTATGAACATTGGGGAAAAGCAATGGTTTCCAAACTGGACGGTATGTTCAGTTTCTGCATTTGGAACTCAGCAGATGACGAACTCTTTTTTGCCAGAGACAGAATTGGCTTGAAGCCATTGTTCTATTTCCAAAATGAACAGGGTTTTTTCTGGGCCTCAGAAATCAAAGCGTTGCTGGCCAGCGGTATGATTGTCCCAAAGATCAGTTGGGAAGGCATTCGGAGCAACTTTACGTACCTTACAACCGTTGCGCCGATGACGTGCTTTCAGGATATTTTCTCGTTAGAACCGGGTTCTAGTGCGATTTTCAGTTTCAAAACGAAAACTTTAGTTAAAGAACGGTTTTTTGAACTTCCCGTTCCCGCTGATAAAGATGTTACGTTGCATGAAGCAAAAGCAGAGGTTGAAAATTTATTGGTAGAAAGTGTAAAAAATCAGCTTTATGCAGATGTTCCGGTCGCGAGTATGATGAGTGGCGGAATTGATTCCACTTTGGTCACCGCTGTTGCTGCAAAAACTGATGCAGAAATTACAGCTTTTACTGTTCACTATAAAAATGCAGAAGAAGAAATTAGGAACGCCAAAGAAGTCGCATTGGCGAATGATATTGATCATCAGGTTGTGAAAATTTCTTCAGCTGAAATTCTTCAGAATTTAAGACAGGATATAGCACATTTTGAGGAGCCTTATGTAACACCGGAAGTGCTGCTTCATGCAGCAAATTATGCCGGCACAAATGGATTTAAAGTCGTATTAAGCGGAAACGGAGCAGATGAACTTTTTGGAGGATATCCGCATTTGCTGGGATTCAAAAAATGGCAGCGCAGCAAGAAATTCAGTTTTCTTGGAAAATTCCTGCCGGTCAATTCTTCTTTTATTCAGAGGATCCGAAATTATTTTTCTCTCGATAATGCAGCAGATTTTTTTAGGAACGGACAGGGCGGTATGAAGCCGTTTGAAATTGAGGAACTTTTTAAAGAAAATGTGGAGCGAAATACCCGCAAATCCGGTAACCGCTACAATGACTATTTTCGTGAAGATATGCAGATTTCGCTTGGTTCTCATCATGTTTTCAGAGATGATCTCAGTGCGATGAAGTATGGTGTGGAATTCCGCTATCCTTATCTAAGTAATGAGCTGGTTGATTATGTTGCATCTTTGCCGGAAGAGATTCGGTTCAATAGCATGGAAAACAAACCGCTGTTGCGCAAAGTTGCTGAGAAATTTCTGCCGGCAAACGTGCTGCAGATGAAGAAAAAAGGCTTTGTGTATCCATTGCAAAGTTGGTATGAGGATGATAAATCGCTGCGCAGTTTTATTCAGCTTCATATACGGTTACTT
>JAEWOM010000241.1 GCA_023399675.1 Bacteroidota bacterium | reverse complement strand
GATTGATGCAGTTGCGGTAGGGCAATTCACGCCGGGACCGGTTTTTTCTTCCGTTACATTTATCGGATATCAGATAGGCGGAATATCGGGAGCAACGATTTCCACTTTGGGTATATTTTTACCATCATTCGTTTTTGTCGCTTTGTTGAGCCTGATAGTAAAGAAATTACGCAGTTCACCAATGTTTTCGGTATTTTTAGATGCCGTAAATGCAGCTTCAGTTTCCATTATTATCGCAGTATGTATCGAGATGAGCACAGATGCCATCACCGACTGGCGTACAGCGCTGATCGCTGTAATCAGTATGGCAATAGTGTTCAGATTCCGGAAGCTGAACAGTGCATTCATTGTAATTGCCGGTGCACTTGCCGGATATTTGCTGTCATTAGTAAATTAGCGCATAATTTTACATCACATTTCAAACAGATGATCATAGAGAGTTTACAGAATGACAAAATAAAAAATCTGTCACGCCTTTATACCGATAACAGGTTCAGACGAAAGTCGGGTTTGTTTGTTGTGGAAGGACAGCAGGAAAACGACCGTGCAATTCAGCACGGCTACGAACATTATGCATTTTTCATCTGTGATGAACTCTATCAGAAAACTATTCCACAGGGAAGAACATACTACATCAGCAAAAATATCTTTGAAAAAATCGCTTACCGGGGTGATTCAGGAGGTATTCTCGGAATTTACAAAGAACCGGAATCCGAACTGAACATACTCAAAACAAAAGAAAATTCCACCATTATTGTAATTGAAGGAGCGGAAAAGCCGGGAAATCTCGGCGCGATTTTAAGAAGTTGCGAAGCCTTCGGAATTGATGCATTAATAAGCACTGATGCAAAAGTGGATCTCTATAATCCTAATGTCATCCGGTCCAGCGTTGGATGTCTGTTCGGCATGAATGTCTTCTCGGTGGATAACGATGCCGCACTGCAGTACCTGAAAACAAACGGCTTCCAAATTTTTACTACAATTATGTCGGAAGAATCAGCACTGATTCAGAACGCAGATTTCCGGCAGAAAGCCGCCGTTATTTTTGGTACGGAACATTCCGGAATTTCAGCCTTTTGGACTAACAATGGGACCAATGTCCTGATACCGATGGCCGGAACCATTGATTCATTGAATCTGAGCAATGCCGTAGCAATCACCTGTTACGAAGCACTGAGGCAAAAATCGGAATAAAAAAAACCGCTGTGTTAAAAAACACAGCGGTTCAGTTCTTTTCTGTTAAGAAATTATTTCTTTACAGCGTCGTTTACAGCATCTTTAGCTTCAGCTGTAGCATCCTGAGTTGCAGCAGCAGCATTTTGTGCAGCGTCAGCAGCGTTAGCAGCAGCATCTTTAGCAGCGTCAACACCAGCAGCAGTAGTTGCAGAAGCAGCGTCAGCAGCAGCGTCAGCAGTTACAGTAGCAGCAGAATCGATTACGCTAGCAGCAGAATCAGCTACCATGTTTGCAGAATCAACAGCAGCAACTGCAGCAGAGTCAGCAGCGTTAGTAGTTTCAACAGTTTCTTTTTTACAAGCTACAAGAGCCATTGCAGCGATACCAGCTACGAACAATGATTTTTTCATAATGAATTAAAGTTTAAATTTGTTTTGTTAATTTTCGTTTTGTGTTCAATTCACATTTTTGAACAGGACAAAGTTAGAGCGCATAAAAAATTTGTTGTGGAAAATTAATTGTAATATCTTTGTAAAACTGATTTACAAATCAGCAACACTGAAAATCAATTATTTAATAACTTTTTGGCCCTGTGCAAAACCTGGAGATTTTACACTTCGAACAGCTAAAAAATGAGATCCAGGATCAATACCTGACCGATCACACCCCTTCGCAGGACGATATTTCCAAATGGAAAGGCATCGACATCATTTATTTTCAGGAAGATCTGCGCAAAAAAGCAAAGGGAAACATCAGCGAAAAGACGTTTTATACCTATTTTAAAACGAGCCCGGTTGCAAAACTTCCGCGTATCGACATGCTGAACATCCTCAGTATTTATGCGGGTTACACGTCGTGGTACGATTTTAAGAAGAATCATCTTTTTGCAGATGAAATCCTCGAAAAGTCCCAGGCCGAACATGATTCCCAATTTGAAGAAAAGGAAATTCCATCCGAAGCAGGAGAAACCGAGACAAACGGACAGGAAATTTCAGAAAATACAGTAATTACGCATGTTGAAAAAGGTGATTTACAAAAAACGAATACTGATAATCAAACTGTTACAGAAATTTCGGATGATGTAAAAGTTTCTGAAAAAACCACTCCGGAAAAAGTAAAATCGAAGCGCAAAAACTACATTTGGGCTGCAGCCGCAGCGCTTGTTGCAAGTTTAGCAGGACTTTTTGGTTTTGGAGGTGATTTGTTCATCAGCAAATACACCTACTGTTTCGTAGATGCTGACAGAAATGCGAACGTTCACAGTTCGCTGGATATTAAGGTAATCAAGGAGAATGAATCGCCGATTCATTACCGGATAAACCCGGGTGAATGTTTCACCTATGGAACGAAGGACAAAACACTGCGCATGGAAATTTCCAGTCCGCTGTATGAAAATCTGGTCCTGAACAGGAATCTTGAGGACGCTCCCGAAGAAGAGCGGATTCAGTTAAAACCTGATGATTATAAAACCGCCGTTTACTACTTTTCCCGAAAAGATGTGAGTGGCGACCCCGAACTCATTAAGCAGAAAAGACGCGAACTCGACAGACGTATCAGCGACAATGCGACGATTCTGCAGCTTTTCGACAACGATGTATATGGTATTGAAACCCTGGATAAACACAAATACATTACCCTGGTAACAACGCCTACTACTTCCCTGAAAAATCTGAGTGTAATAGAAATGAAAAGGGAAAAAGGAAAAATCGTGTCCATCAAATTCAAAATTATCGATGATGACGAAAAACAGTAAACTTCTCAGCCTGCTATTGTTTTTAGTTCTGCTGATCGCCTGCAATGATAAACCGGAAACAATTTCTCTGGAACAGGTAAAATACAACACCAACACAACCAGCTATCCAACAGCAAAAATGGACAGTGCTAAAGTGAATAACTCGATCACCAAACAGAAGACGCGCGAAGTCCTCGAACTTTCGATTCTCTATAACAACGGTAATAAAGATTCAGAAATCGATGAGGCAATTTACAGCCAGATTATGGGTTATTTTTTCAAACCCGACTCCACGACGCTGAATAATATCTTCGTAGAACTCGACAGTCTGAAGGTGAGCAATGCGAAAATCAACAGATTTCAGGTAGAAGAAAAATATTTCAAGAAAGATACCCTGAATTTCGCAAAATTCGACGTGGAATATTTTGACAATCAGAGCCGTTCAATCGGAACTTTTTCACGGGAAGCACAGTACATTCTGCTACCGGCAGAAATAAACTATAAGAAAGAATTCAGATTTTACTTCCTGAATTTCTACAACAAACCTTTGAACGACAGTATTTTATCAGTCAGCACCAGATAATCCAAGGCTACATCGTGAGAGGAGACGTCCCCGACTTTTTCCAGAGGTGCAAAAAATGAAACACCGATTTTTTTGGAATCAGGATTAACTGAACTGAAAAAACCGTCGTAATATCCTTTGCCGTACCCAACACGGTTTCCGAAAGAATCGCAGTAAAGCAACGGAGTGATTACATAACGGTAATCGGAAATGGCAGCATTAGCATCTGAAACGGGTTCTTCTATTCCCCAACGGTTCCTTTTCATTTCTGTGGATGAATCCATTTCTACAGAGATCATCGAACCGCCGGCTATTTTCGGAACAAAAATGCGAGCATCCTTCTCGCGGAAATATTCAATAAATAAACCGGTCTGAACTTCATTAAACTTGGAAGTACTCAGAAACAGATGAACTTTATCTCCTGCAGCAACCGGAAACTGACGTCTGAAATTCTCAAAAATTTCTGCCGAATCAGCAGCAACCTGCTCTTTCGAAAATTCCTGCCTCAAACTGAGGTATTTCTGACGTAATTCAGCCTTTGTACCTGTCAAAATTAAATTTCTTTTACAGAGATAATATTCACCGGGCACGCTTTTGCCGCTTTTTCACAAGGTTCTGCAGCATCATGATGCGGCGTTTTCAGGGTATAAAAACCCTTTTTTTCAATCGATTTCAGCAATACGGATTTACCGTCCTTTTTGGACATTCTGAAAAATTCGGGCGCAAATTCCGCGCAGTAGTTGCATCCAATGCACTTTTCGCGCTGTAACGTAATAATGACCATAGAAACGGTTTCGATTGAATGTTCAGGTAAATGTTTCGGGGAGAAAGAATGATTTTTCGGTCAAAAAATTCTAATCTCAAACATCAAATATCAAATTTTCGCTTACGCCTGAACGATTTTATACAGTTTGTCCGAAGGTCTTACTCTGAAATCGGTTTTAAAGGTGATGACATCAGCTTTGGATGCTTTGTCACTCATTCCCTTACCGTCCACCATCATTTCTGCGAGTTCCATTTCCTGAGAACCCGTCGTTGGACCCTGTATCAGAAGTTTATCCCCGATA
>JAEWOM010000105.1 GCA_023399675.1 Bacteroidota bacterium | reverse complement strand
GTATAGCCCGGAACTTCCGGTCAGTACCAGGTATTTCACCAGCTCAGGTCTCGTTAATGTAAGGATCAGCCCCACATGTCCGCCCATCGAATTTCCGATAACGATAGCAGGTCCGCCTACCTCATCTTCAATAAAATTAGCTACAAATTTCGCTAGACTCGGCAGGTTGGTGTTCAGAATCGGCAGATCATACATCGGCAATTGCGGAAAAAGAACGCGGTAACCCCGTGCTGAAAAATAGCTCATCAGGTTTGTGAAATTACTCAGACCTCCCATTAATCCCTGGAGCAGCACTATTGGCCGCCCTTCTCCTTCCTCAATGAAGTTGTATTTTTTAGCTTTCTTGTTTTTGAAAATCATAGTTTTCTGTAGGTAGCTTTGCAAACTTACAAATATTAGCTTTTGCCGTTGCGTGTGAAAATTTTTTTTAAAGATAAGATAATATTCTAAAAACGGAAGGCCGATTCTGTCTGCAGCGAAAGATTTTATACAGTGCCTGTAATATTTTGTAAGGCAGCGATTTAGTGGTTTTTTCGCATTTGCAATTTAAAGTTATTCACAATAAGTCAAAAAGTGGGAAAAAGTGGGAAATTTTGGAAATTATTATATAAATTTGTCCCAAATGACGAATTTCTACGAGACATATGAATGCAAAATCGATGACAAAGGCAGGTTGAAGTTGCCGGCGTCACTGGTGAAGCATCTGGAACCTTTCACTGACGGCGAGATCGTGGTGAAACGTGCTGTCTTTCAGAAATGTCTGGAAGTTTATCCGCAGAAAACCTGGCAGGCCAGAATGGAAAAAGTAAATAAACTGAACCGTTTTGTGAAGAAAAACCTGGACTTCATCCGTATGTACACTTCCGGACTGAAAACAATGGAGATTGATAAGGCGGAAAGAATTCTGATTTCTAAAGACCTGAAATTATTCGCAGGGCTGGAAAAGGAAATCGTCATCGCAGGTATGATCGATTACTTTGAAATTTGGGATAAAGACGCGTACGAAGCGAATATTCTGACCAACGAAGTTGATTTTGCCAAACTGACTGAAGAAGTCATGGGGGATTCGGATTTTGAACCGCTTGCCTGATCAGATTAAGCCTGCAGAAAAACGGATAATTGCCGTTCCGAAAGAACAACTGAATTAGAAATGGACTATCACAATCCGGTACTGTTAACGAAAAGTGTAGACGATTTGGTGACAAATCCGGATGGCGTTTACGTGGACTGCACTTTTGGTGGCGGAGGACATTCGAAAGAAATTCTTTCCCGGCTGTCGGAAAAAGGGAAACTGTTCGCATTCGATCAGGATCTTGATGCTTTAAAAAATATAATCGAGGATCCACGGTTTACGCTGATTAACCAGAATTTTCGGTTTCTGGAGAATTCAATGCTGCTGTACGGGATTTCGCAGGTGGACGGAATTCTTGCTGATCTCGGGGTGTCGTCCCATCAGTTTGATGAAGCCGAACGCGGATTTTCCACCCGGAGTGACGCACCGCTGGATATGCGCATGAATGTGCTGCAGAACCGGGATGCGAAAAAGGTCGTTAACGAATTTGATGAAGAAAAACTGGCGAACATTTTTTACCATTACGGTGAACTGCGGGAAGCCAGAAGGCTTGCGCGCGAAATTGTGCATTACCGGAAAACCAAGCCGGTAAAAACAACGGAGGACCTGAAGAAAATCTTCAGCTATATCCCGCCGCATAAGCAGAATAAGTTTTTTGCACAGGTGTTTCAGGCTATCAGAATTGAAGTAAATGAAGAACTGGAGGTGTTGAAGGAAATGCTCGTGCAGGCGTACAGAATACTGAAACCCGAAGGCAGATTGGTGGTTATTTCGTATCACTCGCTGGAAGACAGGCTCGTAAAACGATTTTTGAAGAACGGAATGTTTGAAGGTGAACCGAAGCGCGATATCTACGGAAATTACCGGAAGTCCTTTGAATTGATAAAAGGCAGGGCGACAGTTCCGGATGCTCAGGAAATTGAAGAAAACTCCCGCGCGAGATCTGCGAAGATGAGAACAGGGATAAAACTGTAGAAGATTACGCTGATAAAAATAATGGCTAAAAGAAAAGCTCCATACAAAAGCAAAAAGAAACTCACCCTGATCGACATCGTGAAGGGGAACTTTCTGAACCGCGATGAGCTGAAAGCCAATTACAAGTTCTTTCTGCTGCTGTTCTGCCTGATGATGATTATGATTTATAGCAATCACCTCGTCAATCAGAAAATTGAAAGAGTGAATGCGCTGAAGGAACAGACCGAAGAATACAAGTCGAGAAATGCCTATGCACAAAGCCGCCTGATTAAGGTGAAAATGGAATCTGAACTTGGGAAGGAAATGATTAAAGATTCTCTGCTCACGCTGGAGAATCACCCGCATAAATTATTGATAAAACTGGACAGCACCGATGCCAAAAGGAACTGAATACGACATCAAAAGGAAACGGACACTGCGATGGGGATACTTCTTCGCACTGTCTGCATTTGGTCTGTTCGTGGTTTTTCTGGCGAGAATCATCATGCTGCAGAACACCAATGTTGAAGAAATTCGTGAGGATTATATCAACAAAAATTACCGTGAAGCAACCTTAAAAGCAGCGCGCGGAAATCTATACGCATCGGACGGTTCCATTTTGGCGACCACGGTCATGCGTTACGATATTTATATCGATTTCAAAACGATCCGGGATACAGCATACACCAATAACATCGGAGCATTGTCGGATTCTTTGAGCAGAATGTTTGATAAACCGCAAAGTTACTTCCGGAAAAGACTCGACGATCAGCGCAAAAAGCAAAACCAGTATTACGCTCTGGTGAAAGGACTGGATTTCGATCAGTACGACCGCATCCGTAATTTCCCGATTTTCAGAAAAGGAAAAAACAGAGGAGGTTTTATCGTAGACCGTAAATACAAACGCGAACTGGCAACTACAGAAATCGGTGCCGGTACGATCGGGATGGATAACGGTGAGTATAAATCCGGTCTTGAAGCGGCATTCTCAAAATTTCTGTCGGGGCAGGACGGTACCAGGCTCGAGCAGCGTGTGAACAGCAGCCAGTGGAAGCCTATCGATTTCTGGAAGGCGAAAGAACCTATGGACGGCCAGGATGTGTACACTACCCTCGATCTCAGGATTCAGGATATCGCACATTCTGCGCTGGAAAAGCAGCTCATTCATTATGATGCGAGCCATGGCTGTGTGGTGGTAATGGAAACAAATACCGGGAAAGTACGCGCCATGGTGAACCTGAAAAGAACGGAGCCTGGAATTTATGTCGATGCGTACAACTACATTCTGAAGGACGGTGTGGAGCCGGGATCTACATTCAAAACGGTTTCCCTGCTCGCAGCAATGGACGACGGATTTATCACCGACAGCACAAAGGT
>JAEWOM010000089.1 GCA_023399675.1 Bacteroidota bacterium | reverse complement strand
ATGAACATACCCACGACAAACTGGAAAAAGTTTTCCTGAAAACCAAGAAAGATTTGCTGGAAGAAAACCTTGCATTTCTTCACGGATGGCACCAGTTTAAGGAAGAAATGAAGGAAGATTCCTACTCCTATTTTGTTCGCGGCAGGGAAATTAAAGTAGATACAAAATCAGAATCACTCTCCGGACTGAAAATTCCGAAAATTTCCTTACCTAAATTCCAGGATTGGGGCGACCTTATCCGTTGGAAAGGTCAGGAAAACGTTCCGGGACAGTTTCCTTACACCGCAGGAATTTATCCGTTCAAGAGAACCGGTGAAGACCCGACGAGAATGTTTGCCGGAGAAGGCGGACCGGAAAGAACCAACCGCCGTTTCCATTACGTTTCCGCGGAAATGCCTGCGAAAAGACTTTCTACTGCTTTCGACTCGGTGACACTTTACGGACAGGATCCTGCTTTACCACCGGATATTTACGGGAAAATCGGAAACGCCGGAGTTTCCATCGCGACATTGGATGATGCGAAAAAGCTGTATTCTGGATTTGACCTGGTGAATGCACTGACTTCAGTTTCGATGACGATTAACGGTCCCGCTCCGATGCTTCTGGCATTTTTCATGAACGCAGCCATCGACCAGAACTGTGAAAAATATATCGAAGAAAACAATCTTTGGGATAAAGTCGAAGAAAAACTAAAAGCAAAATTTGACGATAATGGTTTGAAAAGACCTTCCTACAGCGGCGAACTTCCACCTTCCAACAATGGTTTGGGCTTGAAACTTTTAGGAATTACCGGTGATGAAATTCTGGATGCCGAGGTTTACAATAAAATCAAAGCAGAAACCATCGCAACCGTTCGTGGAACTGTTCAGGCGGACATTCTGAAGGAAGATCAGGCACAAAACACCTGTATTTTCTCCACCGAATTTGCTTTGAGACTGATGGGCGACGTTCAGGAATATTTCATCAAAGAAAAGGTGAGAAATTTCTATTCGGTTTCCATTTCCGGATATCACATTGCTGAAGCCGGCGCGAATCCGATTTCTCAGTTGGCGTTCACGCTCGCAAACGGTTTCACGTATGTGGAATATTATTTGAGTCGCGGAATGGACATCAACGCATTTGCACCGAACCTTTCGTTCTTCTTCTCCAACGGCGTTGATCCGGAATATGCGGTAATCGGACGTGTTGCCAGAAGAATCTGGGCTAAAGCGATGAAATACAAATACGGCGCGGACGAAAGATCGCAGATGCTGAAGTACCACATCCAGACTTCAGGACGTTCGCTTCACGCGCAGGAAATTGATTTCAACGATATCAGAACTACGCTTCAGGCGCTGTATGCGATTTACGACAACTGTAACTCACTGCACACCAACGCATATGACGAGGCGATTACGACGCCAACCGAAGAATCCGTAAGAAGAGCGATGGCGATTCAGCTAATCATCAACAAAGAATTGGGTCTTGCGAAGAATGAAAATCCGCTGCAGGGTTCATTCATCATTGAAGAACTTACGGACCTTGTGGAAGAAGCTGTTTATGCAGAATTTGACAGAATTACCGAAAGAGGCGGCGTTTTGGGCGCGATGGAAACGATGTATCAGCGTTCAAAAATTCAGGAAGAATCGATGCATTACGAATGGCTGAAACACACCGGAGAATATCCGATTATCGGCGTCAACACTTTCCTCGGAAAAGACGGTTCTCCAACAGTTCTTCCGGGCGAAGTAATCCGTTCCACCGAAGAAGAAAAGCAAGCGCAGATTCAGAATCTGGAGAATTTCCAACATGCACATTCGGACAAATCGCAGGAAATGCTCGCAAATCTTCAGAAAGCAGCCATCAATCAGCAGAATTTATTTGAAGTGATGATGGAAGCCGGAAAACACTGCTCGCTTGGGCAAATCACCACCGCGCTGTTTGAGGTGGGTGGAAAGTACCGTAGAAATATGTAAAGATAGATTCGCATATCAACAGCAAAACTCCCGAATTTTCGGGAGTTTCTGTTTATTATAGCTTACTGAAAAGTAAATAACCGTTTCTATTTTTTGAAGCGGGCCGATTTTTCACCATACTTGATAAAATAGTAACCTTTAGTGAGCAGACTGATGTTGATTGTGTTACCTTTCGTGCTTCCGGACTGTAATCTCCTTCCGGAATAATCGAAAATAACATATTCTCCGAAAGATCCTTCACCGATAACCAAAGAATTCTCGTGCACCGCGATTTTGTCCTCAGATTGTGAAACTTCATTGGTACTCAGTGAACATGCAGCACTTAGAGATGCCACTTCTGCTGCGGTAATGGCACGGTTAAATAATCCAAACTCATCCAGTACCATTCCTGTTTTCAAACCTGTATTGGTTCCATAACCACCAACTACAAAATTTCCGCCGCTTAAAGCAATAGCACTTGGCTGAGCCACTGTTGTCTCTAAAACTCCGTCTTTATACCCTCTTACTTCCTGTGCTACACTGTCATAAACCAATATGATATCTACCGGCTGTGTTGCAGGAAAAACATTATTTATCGTAACATTAGTCATTCCTAAGGCTCTTAACATCAGGTTATTTGCACCTGCAACTCCATTCGTGAACATTCTGAACTGCGTAGTAGTTTCTCCAAATAAATAGTACAGTACGCTGTCTGTATTTGTAAAATTATTAATCACAAAATGAATGGTCCAGGATCCCGGTAACTGCAGGTTATAGCCTGTATCCATATAATTTCCGGTACTCACGGAGCCGGTTCCTACCAAACCGTTCTGCAGACAGGTCGTATTGGGTCCCAATGAAAGATTTCCCACAATTGTAGCCGTCGGGGCTGTTCCTGCACTGGCCAGGTTAGGCACACTGGTGCCGGTACCGTTGAAGTTGTAATAGAGAATTTCAGGGGTTTGCGCGAAAGACATTGCGCTGAAGACCATCAGGCCAAGTAAGTAAATTTTTGTTTTCATATGCACTATTTTTAATTAATTTTGAATAAAGGTATCAAAAATCTAAATTCAAACGTCATTTTTTTTCATAAGATGAGCAATCAACTGATATTGATGTTAAATACCTAAATATAAGTTACCCTGTTCGTACATTAGATTTAATGGCTAATACAGCAACTATTTAATTGGGAATCGCGCAGGCAAATTCTCATTAAAACAAAGAATATCAAAGAATACAAACCTATAACTGCAAAGAAATGATCGTTAACTGTGATTTTTTTTGAACCGACTATTAATCGAACCGAGAAATTAATTAAGTTTACACCGATAAAAATTATACAATGAAAAAAATACTATTCTCTCTGTTTGCCGTTCTGATGCTCATGCTTCAATCATGCTCGGTAAATACTGACGTAACACTGCACAAAGACAGTTCATCTACGCTCCACCTTGACGCCGAATTTAAAGAGTTGCTTAATATGATGAAACAGCAGGGTGCAAATGACGAAGACATGAAAGGTTTGGATAAATTGCCTAAAACATGGACTTCGATGTACGACCTTGAATTAAGAGACGGCGGAAAAATAACGGATAAGGACAGCATCAGGCTGATGAAGAAAATGTTTATGAAAGGAAATTTCCTCGTTAACGACCTCACCGGAATGTCACTGAGACTCGATCGCTTTACTAAGGAAGATTATCAGTCGATTGGGAGAATGAATAAGGAAAATGACGGCGATAAAATGCCTGTTGACGGTAAAATGTTTATGAACTGGGACGGTAAGAAAATCGTGTTAAATACCAAAGATTTTTCCATGAGCAATATGGAGGAAATAATGATGCAGGATTCTGCAGAAAGCGAAGAATTGATGGACCCGGAACAGACCAGACAAATGCTGCAGATGATGTTGAAAAAAATGGTTTACAACCTGAAATTTGAAAATGACATCAAATCGATTACCGGAAAACACGACTGGGTAAAACAAATCGACAAACGTACAGTACAGGTCACTTACGACGTCACCAACCTGGACCAGTCAACGAAGCTGGTAAACAACGATCCGCAAATCACCATTGTTACTGAATAAGACAAAGTGCTCCTGAAAAGGAGCATTTTTTTTTGTTTTTAGGACCCGAAAAAACTTTTAACTTTTTTAGCCATTTCGAATCTAAATGACAAAATTTAAGAATGTTAAAGAAATTTGCGCTTGCAATATCAGGAGTTGCGCTGCTAGTAATGCAAAGCTGCTCCATGAATACGGAAACGACCTATTATAAAGATTCTGCAAGCAGTATGCAGAGTAATGTACTGATTGACCGCACGATGTTCGGCGTGATGAACATGATGGGCACCAATGCCGCTGATGCAGCACCGGTAGATACCGGCAAACTCTCCACCGACTGGCAGAGCCTGTACGACCTTCAGAAGGACGGCACGGTGACACTGAATGATAAAAAAGTGGCCCCACTGAAAAAAATGTTCGTGAAACTGAATAAAAACGGCAGCGAAATTCAGGGTTTTTCTTTGAAGTACGACAAACTTTTACCCACAGAAATCGCTTCTATTTTTGCAAGCAAAAAAGAACTGAGCAAACTGCCACTTTCCGATTTCGGAAGATGGGATGGCAATAAGCTGGAAATAGACACTGAGAAATTCAACGTGGCAGAGAACCTGTCTGATCTTGAAATTGCCAAGGACACAGAAATAACGACAACGCCTAGAACCAAGCAGGATTCCATTATTGCTTACGGAAAACAGATGGCTTCCGGAATGGTCGGAATGCTGAAAATGGTGAACATGAATTTCAGCAATACCCTGAAGTTTCAAAAACCGATAAAATCGATCAGCGGTAAACATGATTTTGTTGAACAGGTGGATCAGAACACCATCAGGATTAATGTTCGCACTGCAGATCTTTGGGACGAAGGCAAACTGAAAAATAAGGATAAAAAAATCGTCATTATTACAGAATAAAACGAAAACGCCCCGGAAGTCCGGGGCGTTTTTTCTATATCAGCAGTTTCTACGATATTTTGTCGAATCTGGCATATTCTGCGATCTTAGCCGGAAGTACAATTCCATCAGCAGTCTGATTATTTTCCAGCAGCGCTGCCATAATTCTCGGCAAGGCCATTGCTGAACCGTTCAGCGTGTGTACCAGCTGCATCTTTCCATCTACCTTGTGTCTGCATTTTAGCCTGTTCGACTGAAATTTTTCAAAATTGGATACTGAACTCACTTCGAGCCACTTTTCCTGTGCTGCACTCCAAACTTCAAAATCATAGGTCATTGCAGAAGCAAAGCCCATATCACCGCCGCAAAGCCTTAAAATTCTGTATGGCAGTTCCAGATCTTCCAGAATGCCTTTTACGTGCTCTACCATTTCTTCCAGCGCAGCATAGGAGTTTTCAGCTTTTTCTATTCTCACAATTTCCACCTTCTCAAACTGATGAAGACGGTTCAGGCCGCGAACATGCGCACCGTAACTGCCGGCCTCTCTTCTGTAACACTGTGAAAAAGCGGTATTCTTTACCGGAAAATCTTTTTCTTCAAGGATTACATCACGGTAAATATTGGTAACCGGAACTTCGGCTGTCGGTATTAAATACAGTTGGTCTTCCTGCACAAAGTACATCTGACCTTCCTTGTCGGGCAGCTGTCCGGTGCCGTATCCGGATGCTTCATTTACCACATGCGGCGGATTGACCTCCAGGTAACCGGCATCGACATTTTTGTCGAGAAAATACTGCACCAAAGCACGCTGCAGCCTTGCTCCTTTCCCAGATAAACCGGAAAACCGGCACCTGCAATTTTGACCCCGAGTTCGAAATCAATCAGATTATATTTTTTCGCAAGTTCCCAGTGCGGAATGTTGCCTTCACCGAGACCTTCCACTTCATGCGACTGAAAAACGATTTCATTGTCGTCTGCCCCCACTCCTGCAACCACCTGCTGATACGGAATGTTGGGAATCTGATAGAGAATGTTCAGCAAATTTTGCTCTTCTTCTTTACGTGCAGTTTCCAGTTCGCTGATTTTCTTACCAAAATCGCCGGTCTGCACTTTTGCCGCTTCTGCTTCCTCTTTTTTTCCTTCTTTCATCAGCATTCCGATTTCCTTTGAAATGCGGTTGCGTTCTGCATTCAGCGTATCCAGTTCCACCTGAATTTTTCTACGTGTTTCATCCGAGGAGATGGCATCATCAACCAAATGCATTTGTTTGAAATTTCTTTTACTCAAACCTTCGAGCACCCGCGCCTTCTCGTCGCGCAAAAAGCTAACCTGTAACATGTTTCAAAAGAATTATTGAATGAAAATTAAAGCCGTAAAAATACGGATTTATTTGTGTATTTGCAGCACATTCGGCTGTCCGGGCGTTTTCGTAAATACTTTGGTACTGTTATACCAGGCTTCATTAAGAAAGAAAATTTCCGGTGAATTTACATAGCGCAGCACAAGCGTGTCATTTACGTTTACCTGTGTGGTATCCGATGTTTTTTTGAGCATGCTGAGTGATATCCTGGATTCATAAATTTTCCGCTGCGCATCGCTGGAATCCACCAGCATCCTTGTGGCGCCGGCGATATATTCAAGATAATTGACTGTATCAGCCGTTTTTTTTGGAGTAAAACTAACCGGGACATTGTCTGTAAGGCCGTAATCATCATTCATGCTCACGGAAATGTAAGAATGTAACAGTGTGCTGTTCAGCATATCCTGCCCTGCGGAATCAATATAAATATGTGTAATCTGGTCGATTTGCTGCACGCCTTCATCTTCTTTACGGCAGGAAAGAAAGGACAATACCACCAGCAGAAATAGTAAATGTTTCATGAATTGGCAAATTACTGCAAATAAATTGTTGACGCTGCAATTTAAGAATAAAAATACAGCGGAACATTTTCCTGATTCCTGTGCAGCAATTATTGTCCGTCGAAATAGGTCTGCATCCAGATTTCGAACGTTACAAGCTGCCAGATTTTGGACAGGTTACCCGGTTTCAAAATATGTTTCTGCCAATATTCTATCGGTGCGTTATTAAAAATTTCTCTTCTTTTAAGTAACCGTATATG
>JAEWOM010000256.1 GCA_023399675.1 Bacteroidota bacterium | reverse complement strand
ATTGAAATTTCGAGTTTCAAATTTAGTAAAAAAAAGAGACTTAACAGTGCTTCAATTCCTGCTATTAAAACAAATCAGTGATTGTGATTTTGTATAAATTTCCGATGCGTTTTTCAGGAAAATTATTTAACCTGATCAGTAAAAAAGTTCAACTGTACAACACGCTGTTTAGCGGTACACCGGAAGTGAAATTTTCAATAGCACGTCTTTTCCTTCTTCCGGAATTTCCAGAAACACTTGCTGAACCTCACCGTTTCTCATCGTATCGCGCTTTGCTTTCTGAAGAAGATCCTGCAGTAATTTGTTGCGCCCGTCGAATGCGCCACGGTAATACACCGAATACAGTTTGGACTGATTCACGGTTCTGAAACTAAAACTGTTGTCCGAAATACTTTCTCTTTTGCTGACCGGAACCCCGATGAAATACGACACTTCCTTACCTTTAAAATCATCAGCGGAATTAATCATCATCGGAAAACCGACTTCATCTTCCGTTTTGCCGAGATCATTCTGAGCGAAATTCTTCACTTTGTTATGATTCATGATGACATTTTTGTAAAGAGCGTCTTTTTTACTCGACGTGGAAACGTTGATACCGAGAACGAGCTGTCCGGGAACTTCCTCAACCACAATACTGTCGTAAACGATATTGGTTAGGAACTGATCTTTCTCGACACGGTTGCTCATATAATTTCTTAGGTTCGCCATGCTTTTTTCGAGGTTCTCACCGAAACGGTCTTCTGTCCAGAGATTTGCAGCACGTTCCAAAAGCGGTTTCTTTGGTGTGTGCACCTGCCAGATCACTTTTGTTTTATCGGGAGCGGTACTCACAAATTTGATATCGACAAGTGTCGGATATTTTTCATTATTTTCGAACAGCTGGTAACGCATCGTTCGGTTCGGGTTATGAAAACGCACGAAAAGTTCACCTTTGTTGCCGTTTTTTTCATCTTCGTAACTCATCGCAGCATCTTTACCTTCGTAGGGCGAATAAAATTCGAGACGCATCGTTTTCGACGCTGAAAAGAAATGATTCCAGCGCGCAAAATTCTGCAGATTACTGAACTGCGGAAATACTTTTTCTACCGGATAACTGATTTCTTTCTCCACGCTGAAGCTTTTGCTTTCTTCCACCAGATAATACATGGCAATGGCGTAAACACCTAAAAGCAGGGCAAGAATGAGAACGATGAGCCTGAAAATGCGCATTCGGCAAAAATAAAAAATTAGTACAGACTTTTATCCGTTGCAGCCGTATTATTTTCAGCTCTAAAAATCTGATTTCAATAAAAAACTCCGGTAAAAAACCGGAGCGTATACATCTAACATATTACAGTTACACTTTCATGATATCTGCTTCTTTCAGCTTCAACTGTTCATCGCACATTTTGGTGTACCTGTCCGTTAATTCCTGAATATCGTCTTCCGCATCTTTAATGATATCTTCTGAAATTCCATCGAGTTTTTTCAGCTCTTTCATACCGTCGTGACGCGCATTTCTGATCGTCACTTTTGTCTGTTCGGATTCTGCTTTGGCCTGTTTTGCCAGGTCTTTTCTTCTTTCCTCTGTTAACGGCGGTACATTGAGAATAATATTGTCCCCGTTATTGGAAGGTGCAAAACCAAGATTGGAGTTAATAATGGCTTTCTCCACGGCGTTAATTGCTGTACGGTCCCAAGGCTGAATTGAAATGGTCATCGCATCAGGAACTGAGACATTTGCAACCTGATTAAGTGGCGTCATGGCACCGTAATATTCTACCATTACATCCTGCACCATCGCTGTAGAAGCGCGGCCCGCGCGGATTTTCTGAAATGCATGATCCAAGTGTTTAATGGCAGCATCCATTTCCTGCTTTACCATATCCGAAATCATTTTTATCTCTTCCATTGCTGTAAATTTTTAAAATTCAAAAAAATATTGCCTATAACGGTTTACAGGTCGACAAGCGTACCGATATTTTCGCCCTGCACAATTTTCAAAAGATTGTCTTCTTTGTTCATATCGAAAACAATGATAGGCAGTTTGTTTTCGCGGCTCAGTGTAAACGCAGTCATATCCATAACCTTCAGATTTTTTGCGAAAACATCTTCAAAGGTAAGGGAATTGTATTTTACTGCATTCAGATTCTTTTCAGGATCACTGTCGTAAATTCCGTCGACGCGTGTTCCTTTCAAAATAACATCTGCCCCGATTTCTATCGCGCGCAGTGTTGCTGCAGTATCGGTGGTGAAGTACGGATTTCCCGTTCCGGCTCCGAAAATTACAACCCTGCCTTTTTCAAGATGCCTTACCGCTCTTCTTTTAATGAACGGTTCCGCAACTTTATCCATTTCAATAGCACTCTGAAGTCTGGTTTTAATTCCTGCATCTTCCAATGCGCCCTGCAAAGCCATACCGTTGATCACCGTCGCCAGCATGCCCATATAATCGCCCTGTACGCGGTCCATACCTTCGGCTGCTGCTGCAAGCCCTCTGAAAATATTGCCTCCGCCGATTACAATGGCAACTTCACAGCCACTGTCCACAACTTTTTTTATTTCCTGTGCGTATTCGGTCAGCTTTTCATTATCGATGCCATACTGGAGGTTTCCCATCAAGGCTTCGCCGCTCAATTTCAGCAGAATTCGTTTGTACTTCATAAATCGGTCTTTTTGAAACCGTGCAAATATAATGAAACCACATAAATTTTCGTTAAACATTTACATTTATCAATATTTTCTATGACGTAATTTTGATAAGATTCAAAAAGATTTATTTTTGCATTACATATATGTTGTTTTGAAGAGAATCATCGCTGCTGCTGCCACCTTTTTTGCGGGTTTAGTTTTTTCTCAGACCGGGACGAATGTCTATCCGTTTATGAACCTTCCGGTTTCTGCAAGACAGGCCGCGCTGGGTGGTGATGCTGTATCTGTACGCGATTCTGATGTCAATTTTGCTGCGGTAAATCCTGCCCTGCTGAATGCTGAAATGGACGGCAAAATAGGTGCAAATTTTGCGCTGTATCTTGCCGGCTCCAAGTACGGAACCATTAATTATGCTAAAGCTTTCGAACGTGGTCATCTGATTACGGCTAATGTGCGGTATATGGATTACGGCAAAATGCCACGAACCGACGAGGCTGGTTTCGACAACGGCGAATTCGGTGCCATGGACGCGTCAGTTGGCGTCGGGTATGCACTGCAGTTCGAAGATGAATGGACCATCGGTGCAAATGTGAACTTCATTACATCAACCATCGATACCTATAATTCCATGGCTGTCGCAGCCAATATTGGCGCAACATATCAT